>NZ_JAUBSD010000051.1:0-46062 GCF_036704575.1 Microcoleus sp. K5-D4 | reverse complement strand
CGATCGGTGTGGGGTTCTTCCCAAGTTCCTTATCTCCCTCCATCTCAGCCGACGGGAGGTTTGTGGCGTTTGAATCTAATGCCACCAACCTCGTGCCGGGGGACACTAACTCTTACCGGGCCATCTTCGCGCGCGACTTGTCAACCAATACCACCACCCTCGTCTCTGTTGACTCAGCAGGCAATCGGGGGAACAACTACTCCTTATCTCCCTCCATCTCAGCCGACGGGAGGTTTGTGGCGTTTTATTCTAATGCCAGCAACCTCGTGCCGGGGGACAACTATAACTTCGACATCTTCGTGCGCGACACGCTCGCCAATACCACCACCGGCGTCTCTGTTGACTCAGCAGGCGATCGGGGGAACCGCGACTCCTACTCCCCCTCCATCTCAGCCGACGGGCGGTTTGTGGCGTTTGAATCTGATGCCACCAACCTCGTGCCGGGGGACACTAACAATGGCAGAGACATCTTCGTGCGCGACACGCTCGCCAATACCACCACCGGCGTCTCTGTTGACTCAGCAGGCGATCGGGGGAACCGCGACTCCTACTCCCCCTCCATCTCAGCCGACGGGCGGTTTGTAGCGTTTGAATCTGATGCCGACAACCTAGTGCTGGGGGACACTAACAACAGGAAAGACATCTTCGTGCGCGACACGCTCGCCAACACCACTACCCTCGTCTCAGTCAGTTCTAGCGGCGATCGGGCGATCGGTTTCGATTTCTTCCCAGGTTCCCGATCTCCATCCATCTCGGCAGACGGACGATTTGTGGCGTTTTCGTCTGATGCCATCAACCTCGTGCCGGGAGACACCAACTATGACGAGGCCATCTTCGTGCGCGACACGCTCGCCAAAACCACCACTCTCGTTTCTGTTTCAGGGGCTGGCGATCGGGGGAACCGCTACTCCTTATCTCCCTCCATCTCAGCCGACGGGCGGTTTGTGGCGTTTTATTCTGATGCCACCAACCTCGTGCCGGGGGATACCAACAATAGCGGTGACATCTTTGTTGTTGACTTAACCAGCACTCCAGGTGGCATCAATAACTCTCCAAACGCCATCAACGGCACGAACGGCAACGACAACCTGACAGGCACGAACGGCAACGACACCATCAACGGTTTGGCAGGCGATGACGTTCTGACTGGTTTGCGGGGCAACGATATCATCAATGGTGGCGACGGCAGCGATAACCTGTCTGGGGGCAAAGGTTTTGACACCCTCAACGGCGGTTTGGGCAACGATATTCTAGTCGGTGGCGTGGGCAACGATGTATTTGTTTTAGGTGGGGGATTGGGAGTTGATACCATCTCTGATTTCGCAAACTCTCAAGATACCATTCAATTAATCAATGGCTTGACTTTCGGACAGCTATCAATTTCCCCTGGAACGGACGGCACATTAATTAGAGTAGCCAGCAGCGGTGAAGTTTTAGCTTCTTTGATAGGCGTTGCTCCGAACCTCATCGGCCCTGAAGATTTCCTCTCTGTTTAGATATCTGCCGATTCTCAATTGCCTAGTGTAGAAACACAGCACGGCGCTTTGTCCTTTTACCGAATATTTCACCTTTACTCAAAGAACGCGATCGGGACTTATGCACTCCGACAGAGAAACCGGATTTTTTACCGAATTTGCGGGTCACAACGCAGTATTTTCGTAAAAAACCCGGTTTCTGAACCCCCGTACACAAGCCCTAGCAAAAAATGGTTTGACGCGCAATATACTGTTGTTGGCTTTTAGTTATTAATTATGGCAAATTACAGAACTGTCTTGTTGTTCAATAGTTTAACTTTAGTGCTAGTTGGGCTAGTGACGGCGTGTCTGAGTTTATTTAGTTCTTCAGTAAAAGGGTTATTTTTGCCGCCTTGCTCTGCCACGTATCCGGGTGCAGGTTTCTTTTTTTTGGCGTTTCAAATGTTATTTTATTTATCGGTAATGGTGTGCGCTTTTACCTTTGGATTGCTGAGAATTATTCAACCAGAGCGCCCCGAAAATCGATTTATTTTATATTCGGCACTGTTTGCCGGTTGCTTTCTGTTCAATGAAGTTTTTCGCACCCACGTTCATCTGGGACGTGCGGGTTTCCCGAAAGTGACAATTGTCATATTTTACGCCGGGGTGGCCATTGCATACGGATTAGCTTTTCGGAGACAAATTCGCTCGACTCCCTATGCTTTACTGCTGAGTGGCGTTGGTTTGTTATTTGTTGCCTTTTTTGCAGAAGCGCTGCCTTTAAAAAACGAGATAATTTCGAGCTTGCTGGAGGGAATACCGAAGCTGTTGAGCGGGATTAATATTGCACTTTATTTTTGGTTTTTGTGTCAGGGCTTGATAGTGCGAGCGATCAATTTTTCTAACCGGAAATTACATCCCGAATGAAGTAAGATGAAGATTGGCCGTTGGGTGGGGGCGGGTTTTTTAGATTGTCGGTTTTGGGCAAATATTGTTGGTAAAACCCGCCCCTACATGATTGTATAATCGGTTAAAACTAATAGGTTGCACCATTCTCAATTAGCTTTTTATGAACAGGCAAGATGCCTGTTCCACAAAAAAATTTATATTTTGTGAAACAGGCATCTTGCCTGTTGCTGACAATGGTGCAAAATATCAGTCAAAACAAAAAGTATCGCTGCGCCATTGGCAAAACTGTTGCCGGTTCGCAAGTTAACAATTCCCCATCCGCCCTGACTTCATAAGTTTCTGGATCGACTTCCATTTGTGGCAAATAATCGTTGAGTTTCATGTCTCTTTTGCTAATTTGTCGCGTCCCGGAAACTGCTACAGTGGGCTTTTGCAAACCGAGCTGTGCGGCAATATCTCGATCGCGCGCAGCTTGGGAAACAAACGTCAGACAAGTCGCCCCAATCGCCCCGCCAAAACTGCCAAACATCGGCCGCATATGCACCGGCTGCGGCGTCGGAATGCTGGCGTTAGCATCTCCCATCTGCCCGTAGGCGATCGCCCCTCCTTTAATTACCAGTTCCGGTTTCACCCCAAAAAAAGCCGGCCGCCACAAACATAAATCCGCCAACTTTCCCTCTTCCACCGAACCGACATACTGACTAATTCCGTGAGTAATTGCCGGATTAATTGTATATTTTGCAATGTAGCGCTTCACGCGAAAATTATCGTTAATTTCCTCTGTTTCCCCCCCTTGGTAAGGGGGGGTTAGGGGGGGTAAATGTCCCCGCTGCACTTTCATTTTATGTGCCGTTTGCCAAGTCCGAATAATCACCTCTCCCACTCTTCCCATCGCCTGAGAATCAGAAGAAATCATGCTAAACGCACCTAAATCGTGGAGAATATCCTCAGCAGCAATAGTTTCCCTTCTAATTCTCGATTCAGCAAAAGCCACATCTTCAGGAATGCCTCGATCCAAATGGTGGCAAACCATCAACATATCTAAATGTTCTTCTAAAGTATTGACAGTGTAAGGGCGAGTCGGGTTAGTTGACGACGGCAAAACATTAGCTTGTCCGCACACTTTAATAATATCCGGTGCGTGTCCGCCACCAGCACCTTCGGTGTGGTAAGTATGAATAGCTCGATTCTTAAAAGCCGCAATTGTAGCTTCCACAAATCCCGCTTCATTGAGAGTATCGGTGTGAATTGCAACTTGCACGTCGTACTCGTCAGCTACATTCAAACAAGTGTCGATCGTTGCTGGTGTAGTTCCCCAATCTTCGTGGAGTTTCAAACCCATTGCACCGGCTAATATTTGTTCAATTAATCCTTGCGGTTGACTGCTATTTCCTTTACCTAAAAATCCTAGATTTACGGGGAAAGCGTCAGCAGCTTGCAGCATTCTGTACATATGCCAAGGCCCCGGAGTGCAAGTTGTGGCGTTTGTACCCGTTGCAGGGCCAGTGCCGCCGCCGATCATTGTCGTGATTCCAGAGGCGATCGCCACTTCAATTTGCTGCGGACAAATAAAGTGAATGTGAGTGTCAATTCCCCCAGCAGTGAGAATCATTCCTTCGCCCGCAATTACTTCAGTACCAGGCCCGATAATAATATCTACCCTATCTTGAATATAAGGATTTCCGGCTTTACCAATTTTGTCAATTTTGCCGTCTTTAATGCCGACATCTGCTTTAACAATTCCCCACCAGTCTAATATTAAAGCATTAGTAATCACCGTGTCAACAGCGCCGTCTGCATTAGAAATAGGCGACTGTCCCATCCCGTCACGAATGACTTTGCCACCGCCAAATTTAACTTCATCCCCGTAGGTTGTGAAGTCTTTTTCAACTTCTATGAATAATTCTGTATCGGCTAACCGGACGCGATCGCCCACAGTCGGCCCGAAGGTTTCCGCGTAGGCGCGGCGATCCATTCTGTAACTCATGCTCGCTCCTAATATTAATAAATTTTTAGTTACCAGTTGAGACCCACTTGAATTATAGTATGTGCCGAGTTCCTCAATCTGCAACCGTAAAAAAAATACCACATTAGGCAAGCTTTAAAACCCCGATCGTCCTCAATTCTGCCCCTCGAAAATCGCAAATGCTATGAAGGAGCAAATTTACTCCAGTATTTTCTGGATTTCCCTTTTCAAAATCTCCACATCTACCGTCATATCCATGCCAATGAAACTCCAATCTTCCGCTACATTGTTGTCATCAACCATACGCGAGTATTCTATTCCCAATAGCTGACAAATGTAATAGAAATATGGCGGAGTGTACCCTCCATAAAAGAATTCCAATACTTTCGTTCCCGGCTGACACCACAGCAAATTTGTAAAACCAGCCCCGTGAGGGCCCACAACCACCACCGCTTCTGCAAACAGACGAATTTGTTCATCAACAGTGCGCGAGATATCTTCCAAAATTTCAAAATCAAATTCTTTCAAAACCTCTCGCACTTGTACTTCATTTTTAACCTTGCGCCGGCCGCTTCTCGACAGATAAAGTTTTCTATAAGGCTTTACTTTTTCTTTAAGACAGAATTTTTTCCGCAAAAGCTCTATATCGTAAGGACTCGGAAAATACCAGTCTTGATTGTTTCCCACCACCAGACTTTCTGCATGATATCCCGTATCTCTAGCCCTAGTGTCGATTAGTGAACTTTCAGGAATACCGAGTTTGGTCATAAAGCCCAACTCAAAATTTGTATGTCGTAAAGGATAACAAATTTTGGCTTCTTGCCAAATTTCCTTACCTAAAGCCTCCTCAATTCGACAAAGTTTAGCCAGCACAAAAATCACATAATCATAATAACTGCACCACAAATGCGACCAAGGAGCAACTACCAGCGGATAGGTAATTTGGTTAGGTTTGTAAGGCCATTCCAGAATGCCCGCACCGCTAATCCGAAAATCCAAGTCTAAAAGCAACTTGTTATTCAAAAGCGTGTTGCCAGACGTACAAATAGTTAGAGAATTTATTTTTTGATTCAGGGAAATCTTCCAAACATAATCTGGGTCAAAAGACACGGTTTTTTCCGTGGCAAAAAACCGAGAAGGCACTTTATTTACCGAGGTTAATGCGGGTATATTGATTGGTTCATGCTGCTTTTTATAAACGATGCTGTCATCTAACAATTTGATGCTGGTGCGCCGGTCTAACGGGGTTCTCCAGACACGCCTTGATGTTGCAAGCAAGCTCTGCTTCAAAGCCTGTTTTATCTGGTCAACTAATTTTGGGTTCATCACGCACTTTTGCTGTATATCTTTGCAATTTTAACAACTACGGTATCCCCCAAACGGCAGATTTTAACTCGCTCAAAAGTATGAGATTTAAGTAACAAAAGAAAGGCAGAAGGGACTTATACAGAAGGCAGAGAAACAGTTTTGAAATTACTTGAGAACTCTCCAGGCGTAGGGCTGGAATTGATACCATTTTCGATGGGGGATTGGGGATGACTGATCACTATCATAGTGTGGAAATTCCCTACAGTTGCATTTTTTTTTGAAACTGCTGGGACTTTTAAGTTAAAAAGTTTCAAATTCAAAACTAAACAATTGTGAACTACCTTCTGGCTTCATACTTCAGCATCCAGATGACCGTTCACTTTTCCATTAAAGCCGTAGACTTGACGACTACCAACAAACGGCACTAATTGAACTTCCCTTTCATCTCCCGGTTCAAACCTGACTGCTGTACCTGCGGGGATATCCAACCGCATTCCTTTTGCTTGTTCTCGATTAAATTCTAAGGCTTCGTTTGCCTCATAAAAGTGATAGTGTGAACCAATTTGAATGGGTCGATCGCCTTTATTTCCTACCAGCAACCGCACCGTTGGGCGAGCCGCATTTAATTCTATTTCGCCTGCTGAAACAATCATTTCTCCTGGAATCATCTTTTCCTCCTATGAGTCTGTCTGGTTAATTTTTTAACGGATCGGATCGTGCACTGTTACCAACTTAGTTCCGTCGGGAAAAGTCGCCTCAACCTGAACTTCATGCACCATTTCTGCTATCCCTTCCATCACATCTTCCCGCGTCAGGAGAGTTGTTCCATAACTCATTAAATCTGCGACGGTGAGGCCATCTCTTGCTCCTTCTAAAATGGCGGCGGAAATGTAGGCTAGTGCTTCTGGATAGTTTAATTTTAAACCTCTTTGTTTCCGGCGCTCTGCTACCAGGGCGGCGGTGAAAATCAGCAGTTTGTCTTTTTCTTGGGGGGTGAGTTGCATTTTTATTCTTGTAAGTGCGATCGCATTATTTGATTATGATATCTTTTACGGTTTTTTGTGAATGATTTAACCGCAGAGGGCGCAGAGTCTCCAGAAGAGAGAGATAAATAATCGAGTTAGGATGGGAACTATACATTGAATCTCAAAGATCATCCTATTTTATCCAAACTCTGGGCAAACAGCAAGGGCGTTCTGAAAAAGATAAGCGCAGCAAGTGCCAAATGCTGACAAACCAGTCTCTAGCTGCGGTGGTGGATGAACCGCGATATCGGCACAGCAAACCGTTAGGAATACGAGTGACGCCGACGGTGGAATTACCAGGATAAATTGTTGCCTCAGATGGCAAATTTCGCACTTTTTCCACGAACTCTGTGGTGACGGGTTCGCCTACCCAAGCAAGGGTGGCGACTACGGGTTTTCCTCCGAGGCCGTGAGGGCTTTCGAGCATTTTTTCTCCACCTTTGAGCAATTGTCTGTCAATCCATAAAGGGCTGTTTTGTTGCCAGACTTCGGTGTGCGATCGCCATTCTCCAGACAAGAAGTTTTCGCCCCTAGCACTGCGTCCAAATCTGGTAACTTCCCACAGTAAAATCCTCGCTGTTGGTGCTAATTCTACCCGCAAATTTTGCCGATATATTGCGCCGTCAAAAACTATTGTTTCCTGTGGCAGCCATTCTAAATTAGCAGCGATATCTAGTTGAATGTCAATATTTTGTTGTGATTCTAGTCCGCTGCTACGATAGATTTTACTAGCAGCGGCGCTGGTAATCAAGGCTTTGGCGTTGGGTTGGAGGTGAAAATTGCTGGAAAGTCGATCGCCCCCGACAACTCCGCCAGCCGTGTGCAAGATGACGCTGTGACAAATGTCTTTCCCTTCAGGATAAAACGGGCGCTGCACCTTGAGGGGCGCTTGCATTTGACTGTGAATGATTTGAGTTGCACCGCTGCGGTTAGCGTAGACTAAATCCAGGTGGCCGTGCCATCCAGTTTGAATGTTATTTGTAGGTATTTCAGTCGAGTTTTGAATCACAGATTTTTAGGATTTAATAATAAAGATTATTAACAATATAGTATTACTACCCGCTACCCAACATTCCGCCAGGGAATTAATTCCCTGGCTCACAGCTCAAGTCCTCTCAAAGAGGACTAAATAAATAGTATCAAATTTTGTTGAAAAAAATAACATATTCTTTTCAGTCCTCTTCAGAGGACTTTAGCTATTAGACAGGGAATTCATTCCCTGGCGGCCTATGACCAAAGATAACAATAATACAAGATAGCAGATTATACTAATTAATAGGCGTTTTAAATAATCCTCCCATGCCAGCAACCCCTGAAAGCCTCCAAAAATTTGTTACCTACTGCCAACAACACATTACAGGCGATGAAAAAGGACAAGCACAGGTATTTTTAGACCGCTTCTTTCGGGCTTTCGGCCACGAGGGGGCATTAGAAGCAGGCGCAACCTATGAGGAACGCATAGAAAAAAGCAGCAAAAAAGGTCAACTTGGATTTGCTGATTTGGTGTGGAAAAAGCACGTTTTGATTGAAATGAAAAAGCGCGGTGAAGATTTGACTAAAAGAGAACACCGCACCCAAACAGAACGCTATTATATTCGCCTAAAAAAAGACGATCGCCCGCGCTACGTGATGATGTGCAACTTTGACGAGTTTCACATTTACGATTTCGACCTTCAGCCGGATCAGCCTGTAGACATTATATCCCTAAAGCAATTGCCCGCGCGATCGCCCGCTTTTGCCTTCATGGAATCTACCAGCCGCCGCCCCATATTCAAAAACAACCAAGTCGAGATTACCGAAAAAGCTGCTAGCAGAATGGGGATGCTGCTAGAAATGTTAATCGAACGCGGCCAAGAGCGCAAATTTGCTAAATTTAATCAGTTTCAGGCCCAGCGATTTGTGTTGCAATGCGTCTTAGCAATGTTTGCCGAAGATAGGGGACTTTTGCCGCCTGCACTCTTTACTCGCTGCGTCAAAGATTGTCTGGAAGGAGCAAGTTCTTACGATGTCTTGGGTGGCTTATTTCAAGCAATGAATCAGCAGGGAGTCACGCCCGGAGGACGTTATGAAGGAGTCGAGTATTTCAACGGCGGATTATTTTCGGAAATACACCCCATTGAACTGCAACAGGGTGAGTTGAAAATATTAGAAGTTTGTGCCGAACAAAACTGGAGTCAGGTACGCCCTTCTATTTTTGGCAATATCTTTGAATCGGCTTTGAAAACAGATAAAAAACAGCGCCGCGCCTACGGGATTCACTTTACTACAGAGGGAGACATTCGCCGCATTGTTTTGCCCACAATTAGCTATTACTGGGAAGAGCGAATTAACGCTGCAAATACGGTAGCAAAACTGCAAAATCTGCATCAAGAATTAGGTCGCTATCGCGTCCTAGATCCGGCTTGCGGTTCGGGTAATTTTCTGTATGTAGCTTATCAAGAACTTAAGCAAGTTGAAAAGTTACTTTTAGATAAGCTAAACGAGTGCGACGGTACAAGAGGTTATATGAATTTAGTCACGCCGCAGCAATTTTACGGCATGGATATTAACTCGTTTGCGGTGGAGTTGGCGCGGGTGACACTGATGATTGGCCGTAAGGTGGCGATCGATAATTTGGGATTGAAAGAACCTTCTCTGCCTTTAGATACTTTGGATAAAAATATTGTCTGTAAGGATGCTTTATTTACTGATTGGGTGAAGGCTGACGCGATTATCGGGAATCCTCCGTTTTTAGGTGGCAAGCACATGAGGATTGCCTTGGGAGATGAATATATTGACCGCGTGTTTAAACGCTTTCCTGATGTGAAAGATTCGGTTGATTTTTGTGCTTATTGGTTTCGGATTGCTCACAACAATTTAGAACCCAATGGTAGGGCTGGTTTAGTTGCTACTAATTCAATCAGTCAAGGTAAAAGTCGTGCTGCTGCTTTAGATTATGTCGCGCAAAATGGCGGTCACATTTATGCAGCCGTTTCTACTCAGCCTTGGTCTGGGCAAGCTAAGGTTCATGTCAGCTTGATTAACTGGAGCAAGGAAAAGCCGAAAGTTTACTATTTAGATAATCTCGCGGTTTCTAGTATCAACTCTTCGCTGCAAGCTACGATTGATGTTTCTCAAGCTGCTAGGTTGTCAGCGAATTTAAACACATGCTTTCAAGGTGTAATTCCAGTGGGAATGGGATTTATTGTTAGTCAACAGCAGGTTAATGATTGGATTAAAGAAGATGCTAAAAATCAAGAGGTTCTTAAACTTTTTTCAATGGGTGCAAATCTAGCAAAGAATCCTAACGGTATGCCGGAACGCTGGATTATTGACTTCAATGATATGAACATTGAAGAAGCGAGTGAATATGTGCTGCCTTTTGAGTATGTGAAAGCTCATGTCAAGCCTGAACGGGATAATAATCGAGATGCACGATCCCGAATTTATTGGTGGAATTTTTTGCGATTGCGTTCAGAAATGAGAAAGGCGATCGCCCCTTTATCTCAATACTTTGCAGTTCCAGAGGTATCCAAATGGGCTGTTTTCGTTCCTTGCTCTTGTGAATGGCTGCCCGGAAATAAAACTAAAGTTGTTGTCTCTGATGATTTTTATGTTTTTGGCATCCTAACATCGAAAATTCACCGAATTTGGATGAATGCTCAAAAATCTACACTTGAGGACAGAATAGCTTACACCCACAATACCTGCTTTGAAACTTTCCCATTTCCCCAGACCCCGACCGATCAATTAGTGGAGCAAATTCGGGTAACGGCGGTCGAATTGCATCAATACCGCACTCAACAAATGTCCGCAAAGCAGTGGGGAATTACTCAACTTTACAATAAATTTTTTAATGAACCAACAAGTCAACTTTATAAACTTCATGCTAAGCTCGATCGCGAAGTAATGCAAGCTTACGGCTTTACTGACCGCGACGATATTTTAGCAAAAGTGCTGGAATTAAACCTAGAACTGGCAAAAAAAGAAAAACGGGGAGAACCCGTAGTTGGGCCTTGTGTCCCAACTGACTAAAAATACTAATCGTTGTAATCATAAGTTTTGTAAATTTGCGTATAATCACATAGATTGTTGATAGAGATCACAAACACTCTAGTATAAAAACAGAGATAATAGGGGAAGAGTTAAGTTTTGAGTTAAAGATTTCCAAATTCAAAATTAAACAGTCAAAACAGCTTTCCGCCTTCAGCATAAGTGCATTCTGCTTTTCTTCGCTCAATTACTCCTGATTTGTTTGGGAGGAACTTCCCATGTTATTATTTACCCACAGCCAGTCCAAAAATAGCAAGGTAGAGCAAAAGCACTATGCTCAAAAACATTTGTTACCGACTTCAACTATTAATCTAACTGGGCTAAAGGCAGAATGCAACCATTTGCGGATCGGCCAAAAAATTAGCTATGGCTATGCTTTAGCTATCGGCATAGCGATTTTGGGAACTGGTGCGGGACTGAGATTGGGAGACTACTTTCGCAAGCAAGCTTTAGTTCAGGTGAATGTTGCTGGGCAGCAGCAGCAACTGCTGCAAAATTTGCAAAATACCGTATTTGAAGCCCGATCGCACGCGGCGAGATTGCCAGTCGTTTTGGGAAACACTCTGGCGCTACAATACGAACAAGATCGGTTTTTCAGGCAAATCCATCAGGCTAAAATCCTGATTTCAGAAATTGAATCTTTCGCACGAGAAAATCCGGATAGACTAGCAACAGAAGAGGCAGCATTGCACGCTATATTGAAGAAATCTGCCCTCGTCATTGATTACTACGGTAAGCTAATTAAATTGCAGTTAAAAGAAGCGGATGTTTGGAACTTGCCACCCAACAGCATTGAGTCCGCACAACTACAAATGTTGAGGACTAGCAGCGGCCAAGAGGCGATCGTACTAGATAACCTTGCTCAAAGTTTAACTGACCTAATTTCTACAGTAGAAATTCACAAACAGCAAGGAACCCAAGCATTAGAAGAAGCTGGAAGTTTGCGAAACCGAATTATTATCGGGAGTATGCTAATTTCAGCACTCATCGCCGCCACCCTAGCGGACAAAACCAGCCGCGCGATCGCCCAACCCCTCGAAACCGTCACTAATGTGGCTCAGCAAGTTGCTCGCGAATCAAATTTTAACCTGCAAGTACCAGTCACAACCGACGACGAAATCGGAGTTTTAGCTGTCTCTTTCAATCAATTGATTCAGCGAGTTAGCGAGTATACACAAGAACTAAAACAAACTCAATCCCAATTAATTCAAACCGAAAAAATGTCATCTCTCGGTCAAATGGTGGCAGGGATAGCCCACGAAATCAACAATCCTGTCAACTTCATCGGCGGCAACATTGACTATGCCAACCAATACATCGAAGATTTAGCAGGTTTGGTAACTCTCTATCAAGAATATTATCCCAACCCACCAGATGCCATTCTAGAGCGCATCGAAGACATTGAACTCGAATTTCTCAGAGAAGATTTACCAAAAACTCTCTCTTCGATGAAAATGGGAGCCGATCGCATTCGCGAAATTGTCGTATCGATGCGGAATTTTTCGCGATTGGACGACGGAAAAATGAAATCAGCCGACATTCACGAAGGAATTGATAGCACCCTCGTAATTCTCAATCATCGGCTCAAACAAGGTATTCAAGTTATTAAACAATACGGCAAGTTGCCTGCGCTTGAGTGCTATCCGGCCCAACTCAATCAAGTATTTATGAACGTGATCGGCAATGCAATAGATGCGCTGGAGGAGGTGAAAAAGGAAGACAAAGGCTATTCGCCAACTATTTGGGTTAGCACGGAAATTACAGCCGACAATACTGTCACCGTCAAGATTCGGGATAACGGGCCGGGAATTGCGTCCGCCAGTGCCCAACAGATATTTGACCCCTTTTTCACAACAAAGTCGATCGGCAAAGGTACGGGATTAGGATTGGCTATTTCCTATCAAATCCTTGCCAAGCATCAAGGCAAAATTGAGGTAAATTCTCAAATAGGACAGGGCACGGAATTTGTGATTACTTTGCCAGTTGCTGCGTAATATCACGCGGGACGGGATGAACAGAAAAAATCGCTTCCGACTGTCGCAGAATTTCCCAAACCAGCCGATTTGCTCAACCAGTTGAAGACCCGACGTAAAAAGTCGTGGGCGAACTTGGCAGATATAGAGAGAGGCGCTTTTGGACATAGTAGAAAACCATTAGCGCGAAAATTGAACGGATAACAGAACTCTTGGTGACAAGAAATCAGAAACCGTTGAATCACAAATCATTGAAATGGATGGGGGCGGAGGGACTTGAACCCACACGACCGTTTCGGGTCAACGGATTTTAAGTCCGTAGCGTCTACCATTCCGCCACGCCCCCCTTTGGTCAAGCTGCTGTGGTTTTGAGCCACTAACAGCAACAGCCTTTTATTCTACAGCCAAAACCCGAATTTACGCAACCCCTAATCAAAAAATTCCCAAAAGTCGCGCTGGATCTCCGCAAGCGGTACAATAGTTAACCAGCCAACGGAGCGTGTCAACTGAACTTACCCGTGTTATTATTCCCCTAAAGCAAATCTATGTATATTACCTTACTGCTTTACGCCGTCTTGGCAGGAGCCTACCTCCTGGTAGTACCCGCGGCCACCTACGCTTACCTCAACAGCCGCTGGTACGTCGCTACCTCTTTTGAGCGCGGCTTCATGTACTTCTTGATGTTCTTCTTCTTCCCAGGTATGTTTCTCCTAGCTCCATTTTTGAATTTTCGGCCCAAACGGCGGCAGATAGAAGCCTAAATGCGACGTATTGACGTAATTGGAATCAGTGTCGGCTTTTTTGTAGCAGGTGGGTTTGTCTACTTGCTACTGCAATTTGCCGGACTCGACAGCATGAATGCAGGGATTTGGAGTCAGTTGTTTTTGGTCGCCGGCTTGATTGGCTGGCTGGTGACTTATTTATTTCGAGCACTGACTCAAAATATGACCTACAGCCAGCAATTGCAAGACTACAAAGAAGCTGTCTTGCAGAAGCAGCTAGATGCACTCACTCCTGAAGAATTAGCCCAACTTCAAGCCGAAATTGAGCAGGAAAAAGATAATTAGTCAATAGTCCTTAGTCCTCAGTCATTAGTTATTAGTGAGTTATTAATGATTAGTCATTAGCAATAAACTCTGAACTAATGACTGGGGAATAACAACTCATCAATAGTAATATTGACTGCTAATTTAATGACTGATGATTGATATCACGTTCCCTAAAATAAGCGCGATAGGTTTGTAGTGAGGACTTCAGTCCGAGGGAGTTTTATGAGAAATGAAGTCCTCACTACAAACAAATTTAATTGCGCTCGATCGAGGGGACATCCTATGAGGACCAATGACCAATGACTGATGACTAATAACTAATGACTATTTCTAATTGTTTTGAAACGTTGCGAAAAAGCAACCAATGTGCATTGATTCCTTTTATTACTGCTGGCGACCCAGACTTGGAGACAACGGCTAAAGCACTGCAAATTTTGGATGATAACGGTGCAGATGCGATCGAGCTTGGCGTTCCCTATTCTGACCCGCTAGCTGACGGGCCGGTGATTCAAGCCGCTGCTACAAGGGCTCTACAGCGGGGAACGACGTTAGATGCGGTGCTTGAAATGGTAGCGAAAGTTAGTCCGAATTTGCGATCGCCCATCATTCTCTTCACATACTACAACCCGATTTTGTACCGAGGTATAGAAACCTTTTTGCAGCAAATCAAAAGTGCTGGAGTTCAGGGGTTGGTTGTACCAGACTTGCCCTTAGAAGAAGCAGACAGTCTCATCCAACCTGCCAACAAATTAGGGATTGAACTAACATTATTAGTTGCTCCGACAAGTCCCAAAAGTCGCATAGAAGCGATCGCCCGTCAGTCTCAAGGATTTATTTACTTAGTCAGTGTGACGGGGGTTACGGGAGTACGCGAAGGCTTAGAAACGAGAGCAAAAGAATTGCTGCAAGAACTCCGCACCGTCACCGACAAACCCATCGGCGTCGGGTTTGGTATATCGCAACCTGAACACGCTCGCCAAGTGAAAGAATGGGGTGCAGATGCTGCGATTGTTGGCAGTGCTTTTGTCAAACGCTTGGCTGAAGGAACTCCAGAACAGGGTTTAGAGGCGATCGGGGAATTCTGCAAGAGTTTAAAAACAGCGATTCAAAATGCTTAGTAAGTGTGCACATACTTTCAGCCATTAGACAGATGTGTGCGATCGGGATGTGCCGCCACAATTGCGATTAAAGACCTTGTTGTACTTGAGATCATACACCACTTTCCTTCTAGTTCCTGACTAGAAGGTTTTTTTTGGAGCCGAACACGCACAATATTTCAACATAGTGCGCGCATGGAAAACCAAACAGCTATGTATGGAAACGACTTTGCCTTCTCCGGTGCGGGGTGCTGCGACTTTTAATAATTGGTAGAAGATTGAGGATTGTCCATTTTTTCTTCCTGATTGCTGATTTCTATCCGCTCGAAAAGCCGAAGAGCCTTCTTCCTTCTTCCTTCTTCCTTCTACTATAACTTGAGGAATGTAACTTGGGATAGATGAAAAGCTACGGTTTCTATTCGTATACTTAAAAAGTGTTTAAGTGCCTAATTTGGTACGGCTAGACATCTACAAAGCCACAAGGCATTTGAGCATCTCACAATAGAAAGGAGCATTTTTATGAACAGACTAACTGCATTTGTGAAAAAAATTCGAGCTGTACAAATCTTAACAGTGTTTCTGGCTGGCATTTTAGTATTAGTGAGTACAGCCTGTAGCCGCCCTGATGTGACGGCAGGAAAAACTGATGTGATGGCAGGACAGGCTGATGCGAGGGTAGGAAAAACTGCCGACAAAATTAGAGAAGAAGTGCCTTCAGGGGCTGTAACGTCCGAATTCAAAGGCGGGATGAACGACTACAGCGAGGTCGATCCCAGAAACAAAAAGATGACCACCACAGAAGCAAAAGCTGAGCTTCTTAAAGAGCAAGCGCAGCACCGCATTGACACGAAATCTAGCAACAATGTAGGCGAAAATGTGCGGCGGGTAGCGGATGACGCACCTGAGAAACTAGGCCAAATTGGGGAAAAGGTGAAGGAAGATGCTCGCACCGCCCAGCGCAAAGCTGATAACTTTGGCGACAAAACCAAACAAGGCTTTTCTAATCTTAAAGAAAACACTCGCGAAGGCTTGAAGGGAGCAAAAGATGTTGTTAAAGAAGCCACGCAGGGAGCAAAAGAAAGAGCAGCAGAGGGTACTGAGTCTCTGAGATATAATACCAGCGGCGGCCAAGAAAATATCAATGATGCAGCACGAGATGCAAGATAGAATGCTCAAGATGCCTCAGACAATATTTCCTAGAAAGTGAATCGAGATATTGACTGAACTCAACGAGCGGCTGAAAGAGCGACAGACGACTAATCTCAAATAACGCTGTTTCCTTTTCGGGAAGCTAGATTCCGACAGGGGTTAAAACCCCTGTCGGAATCTAGGTAAAATCAATCGATTTTAGATTTTAGATTAAAGAATTGAAGCATTGACCCCACGGATAAATTCGGGGGGCAAGTTTCATCGGATACAGGTTTTTTATTTCTGGGTCCTGAGTCTGCGAAGGAATGAATCCGGGGGCTTGTATCCTGGATGCTTCCGGTCATGTGAAGACTACTGCCTATTAATATTTGATTGGGTTTTAACCCCTGGGAGGGCTATTAGGCCGGAAGGAGAGTGGAGGGGGGTTTCAGCACAATCCAACGTCCCTGTCGTTTTCTAGGGGGGACTGGAATGCCACTTTTTTCACGACGGATTCTTTATAATTTCTATAGATTGTATTTGGATTTTTTAAGATAAAAACTTTTTGACCGACGTAGCGGAAATTTGGGCGATCGAGCTATATTAAATTCAATTAATTACCCATTGTATTTTTCAATATATGATAAGGCAGTGTTTCTACGGTATTTCGCGTTCATTGAATCGCATTTGAGATTAACAGCAGAAACTTATACGTAAGTAAAAAGCTTTAATCGCGATCGCCAAAGTATAAAATGTTGTTCATTCACAGATAATTGGAATTTTCGATCGGGTGATCAAAAATTATGCGGTTTATGCCCTAAGATAGATACACTAAGTTTTGTCAAGCTAATTTCGGAGTTGAGGTCAGCCGATATGGACGCAATAATAAATGCAGTAGATTTGACTACGGTAATGCCTGGAGCTCGCCCGATCGCGCAATTGTAAACACATTCTCGATCAGCGATCGATCGGTTCGTGCGCGAGAAAGACCGACAACCCGCCGCTAAAATTCTCAAACCTACCTCGTTGTGGGGGAGGATTTCCGGGACGCGGTGCTGCTACAATCCAAAAAAGTTGCATTAGCGACCGTTCATGGGATCGGTAGAAATAGTCCTCAACCGAACAGACATTCTCGACGAACTCCAACGCAGATCGGTTATTTACAAATACATTAAACCTTCCAATCTTTCAATTAATCTTGACTGTTAGCTGCCAAATAGAGGTGTATAAATTTTAACCAAAAAAGGCCACGGATTCGCGATATATTCGAGCCGTAATCCGCCGCCAATCGACAGGGGAAATGGAGGCAAACCTTATCTTGGGAATTGTGTTTTGATGCTAGTAACGATGATGCACGACTTTTATGATGCGCTGGCAGATTTGGCAATCTATGCAGATGCCGCACCGGCAGAGCGCCAACAAATCCTTAATCGCGTTGGGGCTAGTCAGAAAAAACTCAAAGAATTCGCGCACCATACGCCGATCAATTACCAACACAAGTTCGAGCTGGTTGAGGCAGAATTGCTGGGGGTTTTGGGACAGACAGCAGAAGCAATGGAACTGTATGATCGAGCTATTACCGGAGCTAAAGCTAACGAATATGTCAATGAAGAAGCTCTTGCCTGCGAACTCGCTGCTAAGTTTTACCTGTCATTGGGAAGAGAAAAAATTGCCCGAATTTACATGATAGATGCCTATGATTGCTATGTGCGCTGGGGAGATAGAGCAAAAATTGATGACTTAGAAAAACGTTATCCTCAATTATTAAAACCGATTTTAGAAGCCGCAAAACTCCCTGCAAATCCATTAGCAAATTTTTCAACACCGGCTGGGCAAAATCAATCGCTTCATCCATCCATTCATCCATCCATTTATCCGTCTGTTTCGGCGAGCGTCTCAGATTTCGGGAATTTTTCCACACTGCTAAAAGCTTGTCAAGCGCTCTCTAGTGAAAGAGAACTCGAGCGACTGATTGCCAAACTGATGCAACTGGCGATGAAAAATACAGGAGCTGACAAAGGAGCGCTGATTTTGCCAAACGGCAATCAATGGGAAATCGCGGCTACCAGCACGCTCGACAATTCAGGACTCGAATGGGCGATCGACTTATTATCCGCAAAACTCGATGACAACAGCGATATCTTGCCCCTCAAAATTGTTGACTGCGTTAAAAATTTATTGAAACCTGTTATTGTTCGGGATCTCGCTCAACAACGTGATTGGGATTCCGACTCCTACATCCTCAAATACCAACCGCAGAGCCTGTTGTGTTGGCCGATTCTCGATCGAGGCAGCTTAGTCGGCATTTTGTATCTGGAAAATCGCTTAACCGCAAGAGTTTTTACCCGCGATCGCCTGCAACTTCTCAATCTACTGTGTTCCCAGGCAGCCATCTGTTTGCAAAATGCTCTGCTATATAAAAAGTATCAGGATTACAACCAACAATTAGAGCGATCGCTAGTAAAAATTAGCCGAACCGAAGCTCAGCTTGCCGATCAGAAAAAAATGCTCCAAGCGATTCTTGATGTCGCTCCGATTTGGATTTGGATGGTGAATCCCAGTGGTAAAGTACAGTTTGTGAACAAGACATTTTCTCAAGAGGTGGGCGTGCCTCTGAGCGATTTCCTAGCTGTCGATCATTATAAAGATATACTAGGGGAGAATGCAGCGGGCTGTCTGGTTTCAGATGCCGCCTGCCTTACTCAAGATTTGCCGCATTACTCCAGCGAAATTCTCAGACTTGTGGACGGCCAACTACACTATTTAGAAATCACGAAAGTGCAGTTAAAAAATTCCCAGGGCGAGACGATCGGGATTATTGGTTTGGGTGTTGATGCCACGGATCGCAAGCAAGCAGCAGAACTTTTGCAAGAGCAAAACCAACAGCTAGAACGAACTTTAAAAAATTTACAACAAGCACAACTGCAAATCGTGCAAAGTGAGAAAATGTCGGCCTTGGGTAATTTGGTCGCCGGAGTAGCCCACGAAATCAACAATCCGATTGGGTTTATTTCTGGCAATTTAAGCGAAGGTAAAAGAAGTTTGGAAGATGTTATAGAACACTTAGAATTGTATCGCTCCGGTGCATCGCAATCGGAAATAGCCGACCACGCCGAAGAGATAGACCTCGATTATCTTTTGGAAGATTTACCGAAGATGATTGATTCAATGCAACTTGGGTGCGAGCGCATTTGCAGCATCAGCAACAGTTTGCGTACCTTCTCCCGAGGCGACAAAGACTACAAAGTTCCTTTTAATATTCACGAAGGCATTGATAGCGCTATTTTAATTTTGAAACACCGTCTAAAAGCAAACGAACACCGCCCGCAGATCGAAGTGATCACTAAATACGGCAATCTCCCTAAAATCGAATGTTTCCCTGGTCAATTGAATCAAGTTTTCATGAACCTGCTTGCGAATGCGATCGATGCCTTAGAAGAGTCAAATATTGGACGCAGTTTTAGCGAAATTACCGCCAACCCCAACCGCATCACGATTGGCACTGATATAGTCGGCGAAGGGTACATTAAAATTAAAATTGCTGATAACGGCACGGGCATAAAAGAGGAAGTTAAACAGCAGATATTCGACCATTTGTTCACGACGAAAGGTGTCGGCAAAGGAACTGGATTGGGGTTGGCAATTGTCCACCAGATTGCGGTAGAGAAACATGGCGGAAGCATCGAGGTGAATGGCGAGCCTGGAGTTGGCACTGAGTTTGCGATCGTTTTGCCTGTGAAAGGATAAATTTGAATTAAAATTCAATGTTTTTGGGGCGATCGCGTAATAAGATATACTGACTTTAATTGGGGTCTTTTTTTGAAAGCCTTGGCATAACTCTTTTAAAGTAGCATCATTTTTTTGATCGAGCAGTCTGGTTTACAAGCTGTTGCTACTGTACTTAATGAACCTGGAATCTGCTGTATTTTAGACACCCTATAAGTGAGCGCGTTACCCATTTTTAGTTGCGAGGTGTCTATTATACAAAAAAATTAATAACCAAGGCTTCGTCCTACAAAAATTTATCTTAAATTTAACCAATCTTGAATTTCTTGCGCTAACCAAGCCGCCTCAACCTCTTTCAAATTTGTTGCTAAAGTATAAAAGTAAGTTCCCCTCTCGTTACCTGAACGAATTTTGATTTGATTTCCCTGATAAGTATTGTATAGAAAAGCACCCAAAATCTCAGAAACTTCCCCCCTTTGTCCTAAATAACTCCAACCAAATATCTGATGTTCCAGTTTAAAGTAGTTCCGGTTAAAGGTAATTTTAGTACCATTGCCCAAAATCTTAAGTAACATACTTGCTACAAGCGGAAAAAATCCTAATCCCATACTGACATTTACTTGCAAATATGCTAAGACTATCGGCCAAGATAGCAGTATAGTTAATATTCCTATAAAAGAACCTAAAAAAGGCTTTCTGGCTAAAGTAGACGGAATTTTAATGTTTAACTCCGTTGCTGATTTGCTAAGTTGAATGCGACAGCGAGGTGGTTTAGCAATTTTCCAAACAGTCGGAATTTGAAGATTAGCCCCTTGTATTTTTCCCGATTTCAAAGCTGCTAAAGCCTCTCTAGCCTTGCTGAAACGCTTTTCTAAGGCGATTTCCGTCATCTTCTCAATCCAGCTTACCAAAGTGGGATTCACACTCACGCGATCGCTAAACTGAATCCGAGAATCTTTCTGTGGCAAATCCGCAGGAGTCATCCCCGTTAACAAATGAATTAAAGTAGCTCCCAAAGCATACAAATCCGAAGCCGCCACCGCCCGCCCCCAAAACTGTTCTAAGGGTGCATAGCCACTCGTTCCTACCACTGTAAACGTTACACCTGTCACCGCCGCTTGAGCTTGTACCGCCCCAAAATCTACTAGATAAACTTGCTGATCTTCCCCCCAAATTAAATTACTCGGCTTAATATCTCGGTGCAAAACTGGGGGGCTTAATTCATGCAAATAAATTAAAATTTCCAGCACTTCAGTGGCAATTTTGCGTACTTGTTTTTCTGAAAACTTCTTGCCTTTTTCTAACAATTCCTGAAGTGAAAATCCCGGAATATAATCTTGCACTAAGCCAAACCAAGGCAATCCTGCTCCGGCTTCCCGCTCCAGGGAAAAATAATCTCGATAGCAAGGAATGCGGGGATGATTTAGCGCCTGCAAAACTTGTGCTTCTCTTTCAAAAAGCTTGAGTTCTTCCCAGTGCATTTCCGGGCTAAAAGCTAACATTTTCAGCGTCACCTGTTCTTGAGACTCTAAATCTACTGCTAGCCAAGTTTGATGGCCTGCCGCTGTGCGTCCTAAACGCTGTTGCAATTGATAACGTTCTTGTAAAATTTTTCCTGTATCTAACACAGCATTGCCCTCCAGTTGTGAATGCTACAAAATGGCCTTAACTATTAAATTAATGACGGCTCTCCTACCTAGCTCATTTTTCCTCATAATTGTTAAATCACAAGGTCGGAGATTAAATCTTTTGGTGACAGCCATAAATTGCTGCTATAAGTAATTACCCGTGCATTTCTCCATTCGGCATAATTGTACCGCGCCACTGAGCACCTGATAAATTAGCAGTGCTCAAATCTGCCCTAATCAAAGTTGTGCGGTGCAAAATTGCCTCCCGCAAATCTGTTCTAGCCAGGTAAGCATCAGTCATATCAGCTTCACTCAAATTTGCCTGATTAAAATTAGCTCGACTCAAATCAGCCCGCACCAAATTAGCTCGACTCAAGTCAGCCATGATTAAATTAGCATTGCTCAACTTTACATCAGTCATAAATGCACCGCGCAAATTAGCGCCAGCCAATTCAGCATCAAGTAACACAGCTCTTTCCAACTTAGCATTGGCCATTACAGCCCAGGAAAAATTTGTTTCTACCAAAGTTGCTTCAGTCAAAAATATGCCATCTAAAATAGCTTCGCTCAAGTTCGCCTGAGTCAGATTTGCTTCTCCCAGAAATGCTTCAGTCAAATTAGCGTGACTGAGATTAGCTTTAGTCAAATCTGCACCTTGCAAATTGACGCCCCGCAAATCTGCACCTTGCAAATTTGCACCCCGCAAATTTGCACCCTCAAAAAGCCGCAGCTCCTTCCGCAAATTTGCACCCCGCAAGCACGCACCGCGCAAATCTGCACCTTGCAAATTCACACCTCGCATATCTGCATCGCTCAAATTTGCATCAATAAAAACTGCCAAAGAGATGTTGGCTTTGCGAAAGTCTGCACCTTGCAAAGTCGCTCCGTGGAAGTCTGCATCGGACAAATTTGCTCCGCTCAAGTTTGCTTGATTTAAGTTAGCACCGCACAGCTTTGCATTAGTTAAATTTGCGCGCTGAAGGTTAATTCTGCTCAGGTACGACATCGCTAAGTTTGCACCCCAGAGGTCAGCACTGCTTAAATTGACGCCAATTAAATCGGCACCGCTCAGGTATACCCCTCTGAGATTCATACCTTGAAAATCTAGTTCTCCTGATGTATATCGCCTTAAAATTTCGCTAGCATTCATATCTGTTTTTGTTGTTAATTATGTACAATCTGCTATTTCTAGACTGCTTAAATTTCTGTTCGCGCAGGCGGACTTAGTTTTTGTAGGCCCAGACTTGAGTCTGAGAAATTTGATGAAATTTCTTGAATTTCAGTTGACGCAGGCCGACTTAGTTGGTGTAGCCTCAGACTTGAGTTGGGGCATTTAATGAGTTTGATTGACAAATTCTTGAGTCCAAAAGACTGTTTTGTTACCTAACTGTCGCCCGTGAATTTTCACATGAGTAAGATATTTGGATTTTAAGGTACACAGTTTTTTGTGAATGTATGTAGCTGTAGCCTGTTGGTTTGGTACTTCAGCAGACTCCAGAATAATATGGAGCCAACCGTCTTTAAATCCCGCTGTAGCAGCAATTCCTTTAGGCTGTAGCAATTGATTAATCAATTGGGCGATCGCCTTTGGTTTGCCTTGCTTTGCCATTTCCAAAAGCTGATACTGATTTGCTTTATGGCTAGAGTTTTCCTGCGGTATGTCTGAAATATTGTCATCCAGGTTGTCTGTGATTTCATAAGGATATTTACCGCTTTCTTTTGACTCCAATTCGATCAAGATTTCCAGCATTTTATCGGTAAACTTCTGAACTTTTCCTACATACTCTCTGAGATTTTTATATTTCCAGTACAAACGCTCCTCTGGACTTCCCGTAGAAAATTTTCCGTTCAAAGCAGCTTCTAACTTGGTAAATATATTTTCTATTTGCGCCGTTGCGGAGTTAGCACTTTGACTGACTAATTCTGTCATTTCTTCTTCCAATTCCAACTTGCGTTTGATGGAATCGCTAATATTTATAATAACAGGAGCCGCCGGTTCTAAAGTTTCGATAATAGTCGGCATTTCTGCAACTGGGAATGTTTCTACCATTTCCTGTCTGAAATCAGTAGCATAATTATGGCTGGTTTCGGGTTCTTTAAACTGTACATTTTCTGCAGTGTCCGGCACTAAGTAACTCTTTTGGGGGTCATAATGATAGTGAGGTGGAGCAGCTTGAAGGATGTGAGTAATCTCCCCTGGATCAAAATAATCGCTGCGCCTGTCCACCAGCTCGCTCTCTTCATAAACACTGTTGTTTAAATGTGTCTGATCGTAATCTTCACTAACTGAAGATTCGGCTTCATAGGATTCTTCCTGTTGCATTTTTGCGTAACAAGGATTCATCGCTTTGATGATTACGCTTGCAGCTTGGTCGTTTTCATCTCTGTTGTCGAGATTGCTAGCAGTTGTGTACAATCGAGATTCCAGTTCGGCTAGGCTGCCACAGACATTAAACAGTTGTCGCAGTAGATTGTCAAGTTCTTGAGTTTTCAGCATTAGCCAGTCGCGATCGCTAAAAGTAAACTCGTGATAAAGAGTAGAAAAAATTAGGATTTTCGCCCTCAGCGGATTTGTTTGCTGCAAAATTTTTTGTCTGACATCAAATAATTTGCCGGGGTTTCTTGCTCTTTCTTCGCTGCTGGGTACTTCCGAACTAAAGTGTTCTTCAAATGCGGGAGCTTCCTGACCGCCAAAACTAGATATGTTTATTTCTAATTTGGTGAAATCTTCAAATTCATACAGCCTGCTAAGTTGACAGACTATGAGGTCTGCTACTAAAGCATACTCGGTTTTTTTATTAACCTTAGAGACTATATTATTTAAAACTGCTTCAATATCTTCTAACCTGCTGTATTTGGCGCACAGCTCTTCAATTAAAAGCCTTACATCTGCGCTGGCGAGTTGGGCCGGATCGTTTTCCCAGGACTCTTTACAAGCAAAAAATATTATTTTTTTAATGCGCGAGAGATTCACGTCTTGTTCTAATTCGCGAACAACTTCATCTAAAATAGATAAAGCTTTCATAGTTTTCCTCCCATAAAAATACCCTGTCAACACTCAGCAAGAAATAATACAATTATACCACATTTGATAAATGCAAGACTTTGATGCGATCGTAATTGGCAGCGGTATTGGGGGCTTAGTCGCCGGCTCGATGCTAGCTCGCTACGGCAAGCGGGTGCTCGTCTGCGAGAGCCACATCATAGCGGGCGGGGCAGCTCACAGCTTTTCGCGCCGAGGATTTCACTTTGATTCGGGGCCTTCTTTTTATTGCGGTTTGACTGACTCCCGGTCGTTTAATCCTTTGCGGCAAGTTTTTGATGTTTTGGAGGAATCGATCGCAGCAATTTCCTACGATCCGCTGGGGCATTACCATTTTCCAGAGGGAAGTTTACCGATTTATGCTAATGCGAGAAGTTACTTAGATGCTGTAGCTAAGTTCGCACCGCAAGGTGCTGTAGAATTACAGCAATTTCAAAAAAACTTATTAGTTTTGTATGAAGCTTTGCGTGGAATTCCGGCTTTAGCGCTGAGATCCGACTGGCAGTTGATACCTGTTTTGCTGTCTCGGTACTCGCCTGCTTTGCTGAAGCTGTTGCCACTAGTAGGTGCGATCGCGGGTTCAGCCGGTTCATTGATGGATCGCGATGTGCGCGATCCTTGGGTGCGGCGTTTGATCGATTTGGAGTGCTTTTTGCTGTCGGGTTTGAAAGCGCACGGAACTGTCGCGCCGGAAATAGCTTTTATGATTGGCGAACGATCGCGCTGTGCGATCGAATATCCTGTAGGTGGCAGCGGTGCGATCGTCGATGCTTTAGTGAGAGGCTTGCAGCGCTGGGGAGGAAAATTGCGCCTGGGATCTCCCGTTGAGCAAATATTAGTTGAATCCGGCAAAACCACGGGCGTTCGCTTGAAAAATGGTGAAGTTATCCGCGCCCCAATTGTTATTTCAAATGCCACAATCTGGGATACTTATACAAAATTACTGCGACCTGAAGATTTGCCGGAAAGCTACCGAAAAAACGCTTTGTCGATGCCCGCAGTAGACAGTTTTATGCACCTGCATTTAGGAATTAAAGCCGAAGGACTCGAAGGTTTGACCGGCCACCACGTCGTCGTTCACGACAGCAAGATTGACATTACAGTACCCGGAAATACTTGCATGATTTCGATTCCTACAGTGTGGGATGCAACTCTGGCGCCGCCCGGACATCACGCCGTTCACGCTTACACATTGGAACCTTACGAAGGTTGGGAATATGGCGAATTGTATCAGCCGAAAAAGCAAGAGCGATCGCAATCTCTGTTTCAAGCTTTAGAAAAAATTATACCCGATTTGCGATCGCGGATAGTCTTAGAGTCGATCGGCACACCCCTAACCCACGCCCGATTTTTACGCCGATATCAAGGAACTTACGGGCCTGCAATTGCCGCCGGAAAAGGCACATTTCCCGGCCCACAAACACCAGTCAAAGGCTTGTATCGGGTGGGAGACAGCACCATGCCAGGAATTGGCGTCCCCGCCGTCGCAGCATCGGGTATTTTGTGCGCGAACACTTTGGTGAATTCGGATGTGACAGCACAATTTTTGTAAGTTATGGCAGAAGGAAGAAGGAAGTTCGGCAACGGATTCTGTAACGGATGTAACGGATAGAAGGAAGTTCGGCAACGGATTCTGTAACGGATGTAACGGATGTAACGGATGTAAAGGATAGAAGGAAGAAGGAAGAATGGAAATTAACTGGTTCCCTGCCTCTGGCTGGGAACCGAGCTCCAGAGGCTCTGCCTCGCTTGCAAAAAAACAGGAGGCAGAGCAATAGTGAAATGCGTTCCCAGCCAGAGGCAGGGTACGAGGAAAAAACTACTTTTTACAAAATCTGCCTGCTCCCAAAACTGATTACCCACCAGCGGCAAAAGCGCCCATAATTGCGATCGACAAAGCCAAACCTGGCAACAGCAGCAATCCTAACATCAAAGCATCGTGTCCGCTCATCACTTTCTCCTGATATTGACCTTAAACATTATACTCTATAAACTGCCATCTTGCCTCTGTCTTAATAATTAATTAAAACCGACATATAGATTCAGGATTGACAGGGCAAATTTTATTAACAATGGGATTCCCGCGCAAGTCCAGGGTAGTTAACTTTTGCAAAGATTGCAGGGAACTGATATCAGAGATTTGATTGTTGTACAAGTCTAGTAAAAATAAATTATTTAAAGCTTGCAGCGCGCTGGTATCCGAAATCGGGTTGTTGAACAGATAAAGTTCAGTCAAATTAGTTAACGATTTCAGCGGACTGATGTCGGATATTTGATTGTTACCGAGGTTGAGTTCAATTAAATTAGTGAGCGAGGTCAAAGGAGTAATATCTGATATTTGATTTTGGAATAAAACCAATTTATTTAAGTTAGTTAGAGCTTTCAAAGGAGTAATGTCAGATATTTCATTTCCGAAGAGAAACAGCGTAGTGAGATTTTTTAAGGAAGCCAGCGGGGTGATATCTGATATTTTATTATTGTAAAGGTAGAGTGTCTGGAGTTCAGTTAAATTTTCCAGAGGAGCGAGATCGGAAATTTGATTGTTGTAGAGAATCAGCGCGTTTAAGTTAGTTAAGTTTTTCACCGCAGTGATGTCGGAAATTTTGTTGTCAAACAAGACAAGTGCGGTAAGATTCGTTAGACCTGCTAGGGGGCTGATATCTGAGATTTGATTGGTATCGAGAACGAGTTGAGTCAGATTTATTAGAGATGAAAGCGGCCTGATATCTGATATTTGATTGACATCCATAATCAAAGTTTTCAGATTGGTTAAAGATTGCAGGGGAGCGAGGTCATATATTCGATTGCTGCCGAGGATAAGATTAGTAAGTTTAGTGAAAGATGAGAGGGGGCTGATATCGGAAATTTGAAGATTTTTGAGGTTAAGTTCTGTTGTATTAGAAAGCAGTGCGTTGGCTCGATCGCACTCGGTAGTGTCTGATATTTGCAACAGTATTTCTACCGTATGTTTGGCGTCGGGCGAGAGATTCTCTTTTTGCTGGCACCAATCGGGAAAGTTATTATAAGTTTTCATGGGCTGTGCTGCCTTAATCGATTTTAGATGGGAGATTTAAAATTTTAGATAAGTATAGCAATTCTATTTCATTTGTGAATGACATTTTTTTCGGATTTTGAGAAATTTCAGCAAAAATTGTGTAAAGTAATCTTAACATCCTTAATTGAATTGCATTCGCAGGAGCCAAGAGCCAACTATGACACCAGAACTAATTTTTAATGTCGGTAATCTGTTCGTTGTGCCTTTCTGGGCAATTATGATTTTATTGCCCAACTGGGGAATTACCCGAAAAGTGATGAATTCCTTTATTCCGTTTGCGATGCTCGCCGTTTTGTACATATATTTGTTTGGTAGCAGTCTGACTGCGGAAAATGCGGCTGCTTTGTCGAATCCTAAGTTAGCAGATATTGCTAAGTTTCTGGGGGAAGAAACGGCGGCTGCTACGGGATGGATACATTTTTTAGTGATGGACTTGTTTGTCGGGCGCTGGATTTATTGGGAAGGACAGCGGACAGGAGTTTGGACGGTTCATTCTTTGGCTTTGTGTTTTTTTGCTGGGCCGATGGGATTGCTTTCTCATATTGTAACGGCTTGGATTACTCAAAGGTTTTTCCCGAGTTCTGAGGCGGCGGAAACTGTTACTTCATCGGTTTAGGCAGAGGGTTTTTAATACCTTGGATGTTAGATCGCATCCGGTTGCATCGGAATGATTAAACCGCGAAGGCGCAAAGGACGCGAAGGAAGAGAAAGAAGAAGATGCGGTTATTCCTTCGCGCTATGAGCGTCTTCGCGGTTCATTTAATCTTACGACCTAACAGAACTCGATATAATACAAGTCCGAATCAAACAAAGTTGATATCAATCATCCACTCTTGGACGCAGAACCTAATTATGTAGCGTGCACCTGAAGCACTTTACCGCTAAAAGTTGGATAGGGGCTGGTTTATAAGTACCTCGTATGTGAATTGCAGATAGGGTGAACTCGCCCGTACAGAATTTTAAGAATTGGCTAGGGGCAGCACTAAACGAGCCACAATTAAATTGTTTTCTAACATTTCTATAGAAAAGTTTCCTCCCATTAAGCGTACCGCTCGCTGACAAATTAAGAGATTTTGGACGATCGACCTATTGGAACTAGAAACGGCTAATATGTCCGGCCCGGAACCGCCGTTGAAGGCAGCAATTAACTGTCGATCGCACGCGCCGCTATCGATCACAGACAATTCTAGCCAACCTTCCCCCAACAACTGAGAGCGAATCTCAATCTTGGCGCCAACAGCAGAGCGCCTGCAAGCCGCCGCCAGCAATTCGCACAGTATCAAATCGAGCTTGATGCTGTCCCCGCGAACGCTCAAAGTCTGGCCCGCCGGCATCGACACAGCAGTTTCTCTGTGTACTTCCAGCAAGACTTGCGACTGTTTGACCAAGGAAGCCGTTCGATCGAGCGATCGCCTCAGCCAAGCGCTCACAGGCACCGCATCTTGTGCGAATTGCAGCCGCCAATGTTCCTGTTTCAGCAGCAAATGAGTTGACCCCAAAGCATTGCCCATTTGCCGCAAAACCTGTTGGTAGCGCAAAGTTTTCAGAGCATCCTTTTGTTCCTTCACTGACTGGAAAATCGACTGACTCAACTCCCCCAACTCCTTCACCCCCGCTCCCACAGTGCGGTAAAACTCCTCAAAACGGCGCTGTTTGTACCAGTTGAGCAGCTCCAGATCCAATCGCTGCGACTCGCTTGCCGATTGCACCGCCAAATACCTGTGCCACCAAGCCAACTGAGACGCCATCGAGCTGAGTAAACTCACCGACAACTCCGACCACTGGCGGCCCGGAGCGTCCGCAGCCACCACAATGCCCGCCGGAGCGTGTTCTGGGGCAGTCCGCAGCGCCACCGTCAGAATCTCGCCAATTCCCGGACTGCGGAGCCACCGCTTCGTCGCCAGCGGCAGTTGGCTCGTGCTCTGTTGCAGCACGCCCGCTTCTGCCAGGGTTTGTTGGATCAAGGCATCTGTTCGGACAGGAATCACCGCCTCGGGATTGAGGGCAAATACCGGATTGGCAGCTACCGTCGCCACGATGGAACCTTCCTCCTGACCCGGATTCCAAGTAATTACGGCGACTAAAGGACAGGAAAGTGTTTGGGAAACGTGTTGAGCAAAGTTACGATCGAGCTTTTGTAGCGGCAACTCTGGGAACATCGTCGGTGAAGCAGCAGATATCTCTTGCTCAGATTGCTCATCAGGAGAATGGTGCAAAACCGCCAAACCCGATTTGAGCAATCGCTCAAATTGCTGATATTTGTCGATTTCCACACTCTGCTGCCAGGAGTGCAGGATCAATCCTAGCTGTTGGCCCACTAGCCGAACTAATTCTTGCTCAGATCGCCTCCAAGTGCGAGTTGCATTGTGTCCGACAACCAGCAAACCCTCGATCGATTTTCGATTGGCGATTTTCGATTTTAGATTGGGGTTTTCTCCCTCTTTGTTTTTCCCCCTCGTGGTCGATGCCAAAAGCGATCGCACCCCCGCCTCCCCCAACACTTCCCGCCAAGCGCTCAACCGCCCGTCTTCCTCCCAATTTTCAATAGCCACAGGTTCGCTTTCTTGCAACAGCCCCACGTCAGCCACATCGAGGGCGTTGAGCGGCGACGGCACTGACCTGCGGTTGCGTGGCAGATTTTGGCAGACAATTTCAAAGCGATTTTGTTCTTCGCCGTACAGCAGCAGCAAAAAGTATTCGCATTTGAGCCGCTCGCACAACTGTTCGGCGGTATTTTTTAAAGTCGCCTCCCAGTCAGCATCGCTGTAGATGGCGCGAGCTATTCCGGCAGTTAAATCTCGATCGATCTCAATTTGCTGAATTTTCTCCTCCATCTCCGACACAGGAGCCGTCAGAGCCACTAACTGCGCCACTCCCCGCAGGTAATGTTTTTCATTGTCTTGCCAAATCCGGGGCTCGCCGGCTTCGACTGCCAAAAATCCCAACAATTCCCCTTCCGAAACAATCGGCGCAGCCAACAGAGAGCGAGCGCGGATTTGCTGCATCAACCGCCCCGTCAGCTCAGTTTTCAGAGAACTTTGAGATTCACCGATCCAAACCATTTCTTCCCTGCCCAAAGCCTGATAAAATTCGCCCAAGTCTTGAACGGTGATGCCTGAAGCCGCTCGGCTCGGCCCGCCCAAACCCGGAGCAACTTCGCGGTTGCTGACTCGGCGCCAAAAATAGCGCCGCTCTCGCTCGAACCAATAAACATTGGTGCGCGTCGGCTCGATAAATTCATGAGTTTGTTCGACCACCGCTTGCAAGTATTGGTCGAGCGATCGCAGTTCCCCCAACTGCGAAATCAGCGCTAAAAGAGACTCATCTGGGTGTTTGACTTGTTGTCGCTGCCAGTCTTTTTCTATTTGGTAAAGAGCAGTTGCCAGCGCTCCAAATACGATCGCCAACTGCGTTTTTTCCCCCGACTTTGGCGACGCTCCCCACAGGTCAGTCCCGAGCAAAATCACGCCGTAACAGCGGTCTTTGTAGCGGAGGGGAAACAGAGTCGTGCCTTGAATATTGAAAGTTTGAGCTGCTTTGCGCCATTCTCCGGCTCTACTTTCCGATCGCAAATCCGGAACTCCCACCGGCCGGAGCTGAATCACCACTTGTTCGAGCAAATCCCCCGGACTGAGGGCAAACCGCTGTTTGAGAAAAGACAGGTCGCCGTTAGGAGTTATGCCACCTTTGCCGAACAATCTGTGGGCTTGTCGATCGTACAACCCGATCCAAATCAACGGCCAGTCAAATTCAGTTTGCAAGTAACCGAGTGTGGTCGAAAGTAGCACTTCCACATTCTCCTCTTCTCGGAGAGTCTGGAGAACGCGCTCTAGGGTCGCGATTTGTTCGTCTAAATCCTTTGGTCTTTGCTGCTGCCCCATTTCCAAGCTTCCCCGCACATTTATCTAATTTAAAATTACCAACTTAAAAATTCAAAAAATTAAATTGCAAAAGAATCAACTTATAATATAATCGTCTCACTTATCCTTGAATCTAAAACATTGGATACAGTCGAGCGAAGTTGAAGTAAAAACTTCGCCTTCACTGTCTGCTCCTGAATATTTTTATTTCCCTTCTCATTTCTAATTTGTAAATTGCCCCAGTACAAATCATTGGATATTTATCAATCAAGTGTACGCCCGCTGTTGTTTTCCGTATTGAAAACCGATGCCGAGTGGCTGCACAACCGCACTCTCCAAGTTCTCGAACTCGCAGCCAGAACTCAGTCAAACCCCGCAACCCGCCAAATGCTCTGGCGATTGCAGAAATCTTTGGGAGTCCAAGATTCTCGCCTCGAACAATCTTTGTGGGGACTGAGCTTTAACAATCCTGTCGGCTTAGCCGCCGGATTTGATAAAAACGGCGTAGCTGCCGATATTTGGGCAAATTTTGGCTTTGGCTTTGCCGAACTCGGCACTGTCACTTGTCAACCGCAGCCGGGAAACCCCCAACCTCGCTTGTTTCGCTTGACGGAGGACAGTGCAGCCCTCAACCGCATGGGATTTAACAATCAAGGAGCCGCGGCAATGGCCGCCCGGTTTCAGGCAGCACAGAAACAGTCAAAATTCGATGCCTCGCGCCCCATGCCTCAGTCTCGGTTCCCCTTGGGCATCAATCTGGGTAAATCTAAGGTAACACCGTTAGAGCAGGCCGCAGCCGACTATTTGGAGAGTTTTAAGCTGCTGAAAGATTGGGGCGACTATTTTGTAGTGAACGTTTCCTCTCCGAATACGCCGGGGTTGCGATCGCTCCAAGATGCTGCTGGGCTAAGCACAATTTTGGAAATTTTGCAACAAGAAAATCAGGGAAGCAAGCCAATTTTAGTCAAGATTGCGCCGGATTTGGAGTCGGAGGCGATCGTATCAATCCTCGACTTAGCAAAAACCTACCAACTAGCAGGAATTATCGCCACAAATACCACCATCCGCCGCGATGGATTGAAAACACAAATATTGCGAGAAACAGGCAAACCAATCGCCGAAGAAGCCGGGGGAATTAGCGGGCTTCCAGTGCGGGAGCGATCGACAGAAGTAATCCGATTTATCTGGCAATATACAAAAGGCGAATTACCCATAATTGGAGTTGGTGGCATTTTCACCGCCGAAGATGCTTGGGAGAAAATAGCCGCCGGTGCGAGTTTAATTCAAGTCTACACCGGTTGGGTTTACGAAGGCCCTTGGATGGTGCGCCGGATTCTCCAAGGTTTGCTGCAAAAGTTAGAAGAAGGCGGATTTAGTTCTATTTCTGAGGCAGTAGGTTCGGACAATCAATAGACATACGAGGGAAAAGCAAGTTTTGGGCAGGCATCCTGCCTGCCCCACAAGAATTGTTGAAGAAGTCTAATAAATTCTTGCAGGAATCAGCCATTGAGGGGCTTTGTTAATTGCTTGTACTTTTCCTTTCCGATCGTGATAGTGAGCTTATCCAACAGCTAACCAGCTTTGGCAGTCTCGTCTAATATCCATGAGTTCACCCAGAATCTGACTCACAGTGCGATCGCTAAAAAAACTATCAGGCAACACCATACCAACAGTTCCCTAACATTAATACTACAAGAAATCTTTTGTTTTCGAGCGATTTATATCAGCATTACCTCAAAACTAAATCCGCGCTCAAAATCTTCAACAAGATTAACAATTCGATTTATCTAATACGCATCTAATCAAATATTTCCGCTAATTTCAAAGCATTAACTTGAGCTTGAGCTTTCTGCAGCGACTCCTGCCATTCCCTTTCGGGGTCGCTATCAGCAACAATCCCCGCACCCACTTGTCCCCAAACAACTCCCCCGGTCGTACCGTCACTTTTTGGTGCATATAAAAGGGTGCGAATCAAAATATTTAAATCCAGGTTGCCGCGCCAGTCCAAATAACCGCAGGAACCGTAAAATAAATTGCGCTTCACGGGTTCCAATTCTTCGATGATTTCCAGACAGCGCACTTTCGGACAACCTGTAATCGTACCGCCCGGAAATACCCCTCGAATCAAGTCGATCGCGTCGCAATCTCCTCTTAATGTACCGATAACATTACTGACGAGGTGCATCACGTGACTGTAGCGTTCAATGGTCAGAAATTCGTTAACTTTTACCGAACCCCATTCACACACCCTCCCGATATCGTTGCGTTCTAAGTCAACTAACATAATATGTTCGGCTCTTTCTTTGATATTCTCTATTAATTCCTGTGCTAACTTCTCATCTTGAATGCAGGTTAAACCTCGCGGTCTCGTTCCCGCGATCGGTCTAGTATCCACTTTTTTTCCTAATAATTGAACGAGTCTTTCCGGGGAACAACTAACTATCGCCCCCCACGGAGTTTGCCAATAACTTGCAAAAGGCGAAGGATTGATACGTTGCAAAGCGCGGTAAATTGACCAACTACTGTAATCTGTACGGGCTTCAAACCGCAGAGATAAATTAGCCTGAAAAATATCGCCCGCATGAATATACTTCTGAGCTTTTTGCACTATTTCTTTATACTCACTCTGAGAGAGTTGAAAAATAGGAGTAAGGGAATTTTGTTGATAAGTTTCCGGTAAATTATTCTCGATTATTTCTCGATCTGTTTGCTCTACTTGATGCTGCATAACATCGAGGTGAGAAGGTTGACTCGCAGCCAACCATAGAATTTGCGTTTGATGGTCTAAAACCGCAAAAGATTCTGGTTCGTACCAACAGCTAACCGGGAAAGGAAGCGGATCGGTATTGAGTTGGGGCAGGTGTTCGATTTCCCATGCTAAATCATAACCCAGCCATCCCAACCAACCCCCAGTAAAAGGAATTTCCGGCGGTACATTCACTGCTAAATTTTGCTTTTGATGGTCCAAAAGAGCGCGCAAAAAAGGTAAAATTTCACCGACTGGCGGTGTCCATAGCTGAGATTGACCGTCAATTATCCGGGGAGAACCTGCACAAATAGAATATCGTGCCAATTTAGTAGAAGATGTAACTGGACTTTCTAGCAGAACCGCCATATCGCGGGGGAAACAATCATATATTGAGCTTGCATTGTGGGCATTTTGACCGAGAAATAAAGTTTGAAAAATCTCAGATCCGCTGCGCTGATTTAGGGGAAGCTTTCGCCAATGCCAAGGTTGTATTTGTTTCATAATAAATTGCACTATGGTTAACACTTTCAGGACTTACGCTACGAGTCAAGTTTGACACTATCTGTAGTAGTAAGGTGCACAGTTCGCACCTACTAAAATCGATTGAAAGCGTTATATCAGCGATTACTGACAACTTTCCAAACATCTCGGGTTGCTTCTTTTTTGAGGCGTATCCAACCCCTAACGGAGTTAATGAGAAATAGAGTTTTGGTACTGCACAAATCCTCTAAGGTAATTAATTCTTCTCTAATTTTTCCCTCCTCTAAAAGTTGAGAACGAAACGTCCCCGGTAATAAACCGCACTTGACGGGAGGTGTGATTAGACCTGCGGGTGTATCGATCGCGATATTGGCGATCGTAGATTCGGTGATAACTCCATCTTGATTCCACAGAAAGACATCCTGATATTCGGGCTGCGACTCCAAAGCCATTGTATAAGGCAATCGGTAAGTTGTCTTGTGGTAAAGAAATGGGTTTTGAGAATCGATCGGTTGGCGGGCAATTCCCACAGATGCACCGATTTTTAAGATACCGCTATCTAGTGTCTGAGCTTGTAATGTTATGTTTCCCTCACAAGATATTGTTAACCGTATTTTTTGTTTGACTGACCCGCAAGTCATACTTAATGCTTGTAAAGCTTTGCTTGCTTCTGTTAGCGATAGGGGAAAATTAAAATAATCAGCCGAACGCTCTAATCTTTGAAGATGTCTGTCTAGCAAAAAATAGCCGTTTTTGGGTTCCCATAAAAGTGATTCCAGCAATTCAAATTTTTGCTGTTGTTGAATCATATTTTTGTCAATATAATGTAAATGAGGTAACTTGACAATTTTTCGACCCGCGAAGGTTCCGGTTGGTGTAATTATATAGGAAGTTAACTTGAATTTATGTTGCCTAAATCCTTTAGATTTCAATGGCGGCTTGCCATCGGGCTGTTAATATTAACCTCAGCGATCACACCCCTAGCACTCAACTACTACGTCCGACTTGTTACCCGCAACTACCGCCACAGCGATATAGCTAACGTGCCGGCAGAACCGATTGCTATAGTTTTTGGTGCCGGACTTTGGGAAGACGGCACTCCAAGCCCCATGTTAGCCGATCGAGTCCAAGCAGGCGTCGAGTTGTACAAAGCGGGGCGAGTGGACAAACTTTTGATGACAGGAGACAATAGCAGCGTCGATTACAACGAAGTCCAAGCAATGCAGGACTACGCCGCAGCCCAGGGCGTACCGACTAATAATATCATTCTCGATTATGCCGGATTTAGCACCTATGAAAGTTGCTACCGGGCGAAAGAGATTTTTGGCATAACCCAGGCTGTTTTAGTTACCCAAAACTTTCACTTAGCCCGCGCTGTTTATACCTGCCGCCAGTTGGGCGTAGAGGCGATCGGTTTAGGAACGCCGGATTGGGGCAAATTTCGCCAAAAGGGCATGATTCGCTACAGTTTCCGCGAATTTTTGGCCGTCCTCAAAGCGCTTTGGGAAGTGCGCGTTACCCGTCCAGAACCGACTTTTTTGGGGCCGTTTGAAGGAATTAAAGAAAAGTTATGAGTGCTTTGTTGAAAACTTTAGTCCTTGCTTTAAGGACTAAAGCCTTCACTAAAAACGAGTTTTCCTACAACTAACCGGACATCATCTAAGTCCGGGAGTTGTAAGTTTTGAGCTAAACAAAACTTACAACACAACTCACAAATCATAACTCGCCCGTTGCGGTAGTGTTCCATAACTTACTCGCGTTTGGAAAGCCCCGCCAGCGACCAAGTTAGGCTCACCATCATTAAGCGGCCTAGAGCCTTCAAACGGTCTTCGGCGTTATTTTCAACCGTTTGAGACAGAGTTTCAGACTTAAGATTTATCGAGAATTCTTCAGCGGTTTCTGCTGACTTTTCCAACTGAGGTTGTTCAGAAGATGTCTCAAGGCTGACTTGTGGCTGCTGATTTTTTTCTTCGGTCATTTTCTGAGTCACCTCCTGGAGTTATTGCATACATAACCCTTACTACAAATGTAATTTCTTTGTATCCGGGATTTTGGGAGTCAAGTTTTTCTTACCCGAGAATCGCAGTTACCAACTGACTTAAAAGTTTTGATTTCAGTTGTTAGCTATCTTAAATAGCACTTAGCCAATTTTCCTCAGAAAGCCGATTTATTCACAGATAGGTCGTCCTCTACCAATTTTTTGTAATAAACGGGCTTTCGGAGCCTAAGTCCTGTTAAATTCAAAACTCACGCGCTACTACGGATGATGCACATCACTGAAGTGTTATATTTACTTAACAGTAATATTTCCGAGATTCTGATATTGTTAAAGATTAACAATTAATTTCGCTCGGATTTATATCAATCTGCAAGCAACCGTCTGGGAAATATTAACAAACTGAAGGTGTAGAGCCGATGGCAATTTATGTTGATACTGCAATTGTAGCGGAAGCCGCACGGGCAAGCAAGTTCGGATGGATAGCGGGAATTACTACTAATCCGACACTTTTGGCAAAAAGCGAGTTATCTCCTGAGCAAACCCTTAAACAACTGGCACAACTGATTCCTGGGGAAGTGTATTATCAGCTAATGGCATCTGATGTTGATGGCATGGTAGCAGAAGGAAAAGCCGCTTTTGAATTAATTGGACAGCAAACAGTTTTGAAAGTTCCAGCAACGGCTGCGGGTTTCCAAGCAGTCGCGCATTTATCACCGGAAATTCCTTGTGCGGTGACGGCGATATACAGCGCATCACAAGCAGTTGTCTCAGCAGAAGCAGGGGCTAAATATGCGATCGCCTACGTGAATCGCGCCACCCGATTGTTGGGAGACGGTTTTGCCTTAGTGCGGGATATGGCAAATGTGTTGCACAGAACTAATACTGAAATTTTGGCAGCTAGCATTAAATCGCCGGAAGAAGCGGTAAAGACTTTATTAGCTGGAGCACATCATTTGACATTGCCTTTTGATGTATTGCAGGCGATCGCAGTTCACGAATTGTCCCAGCAAACAGTTGATGAATTTGCCAAAAACGGGCGGGGAATTAGTTATTAGATGTTGCAATAGATAAAACTTCATTAATTCTGGAGCAAGTATCATTCGCTCGCTGACTGCATATGAGTTTGGCTATTTTGTCTACTCTTGGTAACATTTGTTGATAAATATGACTTTTATGAAGTCAAGGTTATGGATTTTATGAATTGACTTTGAAATCTGCTTATTGAATAATGTCAATCAACCGCACGGGAGCTCCAAACTTATACTCTTAAATGTCAGGGCTTATGACTATTACTCGCGTCTCAGTTGACTCAGCAGGCAATCAGGCGAACAATGGCTCCGGCGATCCCTCCATCTCCGGTGACGGGAGGTTTGTGGCGTTTGCATCTCGTGCCCCCAATCTCGTGCCGGGAGACAGTAACGCTAGCCTCGACATCTTCGTGCGCGACTTATTAACGAACACCACCACGCGCGTCTCTGTGGATGCAGCAGGCAATCCGGGGAACGGCGAATCCTACGTCCCCTCCATCTCCGGCGACGGGAGGTTTGTGGTGTTTGCATCTGATGCAGCCAACCTAGTACCGGGAGACACTAATGGCAGCCGAGATATTTTCGTGCGCGACACGCGCTCCAACACCACCACCCGCCTCTCTGTTGACTCAGCAGGCAATCAGGGGAATGGTATCTCCAACCCCCCCTTGAGCAAGCCCTCCATCTCGGCAGACGGGCGGTTTGTGGCGTTTGTATCGACAGCATCCAACCTCGTGTCGGGGGATACCAACATTAGGGACGACATCTTCGTGCGCGACACGCTCGCCAATACCACCACCCGCGTCTCTGTAGATTCAGCAGGCAATCAGGGGAACAACAATTCCATCTCTACCTCCATCTCAGCCGATGGGCGGTTTGTGGCGTTTTCGTCTGATGCCACCAACCTCGTGCCGGGAGACACTAACAGTAGCACCGACATCTTCGTGCGCGACTTATTAACCAATACCATCACCCGCGCCTCTGTTGACTCAGCAGGCAATCAGGGGAACGGGTTGTCTGGCTTCCCCTCCATCTCGGCAGACGGGCGGTTTGTGGCGTTTTCGTCTATAGCAGCCAACCTAGTACCGGGAGACACTAACAATAACACCGACATCTTTGTGCGGGACTTGTCAACCAATACCACCACCCGCGTCTCTGTTAACTCAGCAGGTAATCAGGCGAACAATAATTCCTTCGCGATTGCCTCTATTTCCGACGACGGGCGGTTTGTAGCATTTAATTCTGCTGCCACCAACCTCGTGCCTGGTGACACTAACGGTAGTCGCGACATCTTCGTGCGCGACACGCGCGCCAACACAACCACCCGCGTCTCAGTTGACTCAGCAGGCAACCAGGGGAACGACATCTCCTTCTCTACCTCCATCTCGACCAACGGGCGGTTTGTGGCGTTTGATTCTAGTGCCACCAACCTCGTGCCGGGAGATACCAACAACACCACCGACATCTTCGTTTCTGACACTGGCAACACTTCAGGCGACATCAATAACCCTCCAAACGTCATCAACGGCACGAACGGCAACGACAACCTGACAGGCACGAACGGCAACGACACCATCAACGGTTTGGCAGGCGATGACGTGCTGAGTGGTTTGCGGGCCAACGATATCATCAATGGTGGCGACGGCAGCGATAACCTGTCTGGGGGAAAAGGTTTTGACACCCTCAACGGTGGTTTGGGAAACGATAATCTTGTCGGTGGCGCGGGCAACGATGTATTTGTTTTAGGTGCGGGATTGGGAGTTGATACAATCTCTGATTTCGCCAACTCTCAAGATACCATTCAATTAATCAATGGCTTGACTTTCGGACAGCTATCAATTTCCCCTGGAACTAACGGCACATTAATTAGAGTTGCCAGCAGCGGTGAAGTTTTAGCTACTTTGACAGGCGTTGCTCCCAATTTTATTGGCTCTGAAGATTTCATCTCAGTCTAGAGATGGTAAACTGGTCATTTGTTAAATCACTGTTACTCAGAAAAACATCATGATTAAACTTGGCAAACTATCCCTCGCATTAGTAGGCACATTTATTGCAGTTTTGCAACCAGCATTTACCGCTAATTCACAAGAAAGCAACAGCGAATTTAGCAAACTTCAATCTTTATTAGAAGCCAAAAAATGGTACGAAGCAGATCAAGAAACAGTGTCTCTGATCCGCAACAACTCCGCCAATCTGTCTTGTCCGAACCTCCGGGCGATCGATGGGATGTGGATGCAATCGAGCAATGGCAAATATGGATTGACTCCGCAGTTAGAGATTTGGCAGAAAGTCGGCGGTTCTAACTGTCGAACTTGCGAAGGTCAAATTAAAGAATTTAGCAAGCAAGTAGGATGGAACATGAGCTCGCAAGTAAGTCCTATACCAGGGGAGTTTCCAGCCCAGTATCCAACTGTTGCTTCATTAAGTTGGCAAAGTTATGTTGACAGCGATAAAAGCATAACTAGGTACAGTCTTTTTGCGGGCGCGCAGACATGGCAAGCGTGGAGAGTTACAGAATTTAACCTGTTTTCTACTTTTGCCAATTGCGGCAAGTAACAGTTGTAGGACGGGCAATGCCCAGACTTCCACGTCGGAGTCGGGATGGGATTTCTCGATCGCCTCGACTCTTCAATCTAAAATCTAAAATCTAAAATAGTAGGACTATGGCATTCGCCAAATCTTAATAGTGCGATCGGGACTGCCGGTCACAAAAGTCTTGCTATCTCTGGCAGCAATAGCAACAGAACTCACAAACTGAGTGTGACCAGAAAGAGTGCTTCTTTCTTTTCCCGTCTTCAAATCCCAAACTATAATATTTCCGCCCCCGCTGATCAAAGTCCGGCTGTCCGGGCTAAAGGCGATCGTCCTCACCGAGCTCGAATGCCCTTTAAAAGTGCGGGTGCGCTTCCCGTCTTGCACGTTCGACAATACGATCCGTTTGTCGGTGCTAGCACTAGCCACAATTTTCCCGTTCGGGCTAAAAGCCACAGCAGTAACCGGGCCCCCGTGCCCTGTGATAATTCTTCTGACTTCTCCGGTGCTGAGATTCCACAAACGCAGAGTCTTGTCCTCGCTGCCGCTAGCCAGAGTTTTACCGTCCCGGCTCAAAGCGATGGCATTTACTCCTCCGGCGTGGCCGCTCAAAGTCCGCAACCGGCTGCCGGTTCTGACATTCCACAAGCGAATAGTTTTGTCATCGCTGCCGCTAGCCAGAGTTTGACCGTCCCTGCTAAAAGCGATCGCGTTGACGGCGGCTGTGTGAGCGGGAATCGTCCGCATCCGTCGCCCCCTCTTCAAATCCCAGAGGATCACATTCTTGTCCCCGCCGCCGCTGGCCAAAATCGAGCTGTCCGGGCTCACCGCCAGCGTGTTGACCGATTTTTTAGAATGCACCGAATTGAGAGTCCGCACCAGGCCTCCCGTCCTCACATTCCAAATTTTAATCGTCCCAAAGCTTGAACTCACCAAAGTTTGACCGTCAGGCGACAGGGCGAGCGCATTTACACCCTCGACATTATTTAAACTTTTTTGCAAAAACTTACTGCTAGGTAAAGTAGAAAGCAGCCACACCGGGTTTGCCGGAAACACCCCGTAACGCATCGACCCGTAAATTTGAGACCCCCCAATACCCAGCATCAAAACAGCAGTGCCCGCCAGCAACTTCTTTTTCCAATCAAAAACATCTTTCTCCGCCTTTTTCAATCCCGAATTCAGAGGTCTGAGGCGGTTTACAGAAGTCTGCTTCTTCACATCAGGCGTCCCGGAAGTTGCGCGAAGTTTAGTTTGCCCCGTCGTCGGCAACTGAGTAGGCAACTGACTTTCCGCGCCGTCGAGATTAATTTCCTCCAAGCACTGCAAAACCATCTGCGGGCTTTGAGGTCGATTTCCCGGAAAAGGCGCCATCAGATAATCGATTACATTAGCCACGGCGTCGGAAACCTGAGGAGCTCCTTTGCGCCACATTAATCTGCCCGTGCGCGGGTTCTCTGGAAACGCAGTCGGTGGCTTTCCAGTCAGCAAATAAACAAAAGTGCGGCCCAGAGCAAAAAAATCTGACTGCGGAACAGCCTTGCCATTAGTTTGTTCCGGCGGCGTGTAGCCCGGGGAAACAATACCGGTCACATTTTGCCCCTGGCCCACCTTAGCGAAATAAGTCGCCGACACTTCCCGAGCAGTCCCGAAGTCAATCAGCACTAACTGCCCGTTTGGCTTGCACATAATATTGTGCGGCTTGATATCCCGATGGAAATAGTTGAGGCGGTGAACTTGGTCTAAAATTTCCGACAGTTGTTTGAGCCAGTTCACAGCTTGTTCTTGACTGATGGGGCGGCCCCGATGTTTCAGCCAGTCTTGCAAATTGGCCCCAGCAATTTTCTCCATCACCAGACAGTGAAAAGACTCTGTGCTGTGAGCGGGCGTAAATGTAAAATAACCGTCGCGATCGACTTTTGGAATACCTGGATGTCTTAGCCTGACCAACACGTCGGCTTCTTGCTTAAACAGTTCTACAGCTTTGGGATGTTCTTTGAGCAGGACTTTGAGCACTCTTCGGGCGCCGTTGTCGTCCACTTCAAATGTTCTGCCAAAGCCGCCGCCTCCGAGAGGCGCGACTAGCCGATATCGACCTTGCAACAAAAGTTCAGACCCGCAGTGGATACACACGGATTTGCCAGAGTTGGCTGGATCGGAGGGATTCGGACATTTGGGATTGAGGCAATAACTCACAGAAGCCACATAACCCTGATTGAGGTTGCTCTATCAAGTTTTACTTTGACACTGCTATACAAAACTTGGCTAAACTTATCTAAGCTTCACCATTCAACTAGAAGTATTTTCTAGAGGGTCTGATTCCTGCTTCTGCCAAGAGAGTCGGCTCTTACTTGTCCACAGGCGTAAATTCGGGTGGAGCAGCACCCTATTTTTGAAGTCTGTACAACTATTTATTATTGTGGAAGCTTTTAGCCATTGTTTAACCATTATTTTCAACCAATTTAACGAATCGTGGTATCCCGTTCGACCTTTTTATAGGCTGGTCAGTTTTAAATCGACCCTCGTTTACTCTTCCAGAAAATTTTTCCTGCAGATTTTGGGCATTATTCTGAGAATGTTGCACAAAAATGTGCCTCTGTCAATATGCTTGTGATCGGCAGCTCGGAGGAAGTTTAATCAAGTATTAAGCGATTAGATTAACCTCTGTGCACTCTTGGTGAGTGAGATTTTTGATTCAGCTTGCGTTACTTGCCTTGACAAGATGACTCAAGCCGAATTAGAGGTGTCCTCTGTAAAATCGTTAATTGCGGTATGGCATACCGTATTTAATTAATCCTCTTTATCTAGTTCGGTTTTTGTTCAAATATGAGTTTTCCTAGACGGCAACACCGTGTTTGTGGGACGACGTACTCAACAATAAGAGTACGAGGTTTTACGTTGTCTAGTCAGACTCAATTTTCAACTTATGACGATCGTAGCACACCTAGTAAAAGACTCATGAGCACCCTTGATTGAAATCTTGCAGCTTCTCTGAAGTCAAGGGAGGCTTTAGTCTCGCTTGACTTGAGCATCCCGTGTTTTTGTATAACCTGTGGCAGTGCGCTCTAACGATGATCGGGTTGATGCCAAAGGTTTTGTTGTTTGTCACAGCCGATCAAGGTCACAAATCCCTGATCACAGCACATAATGTACAAACACACCAGAACTAATAACGAGAGAGCAGCCACATTTCAATTGTACGATCGCAACCACCACTCTCGAACAAAGAAGTGAGAGTAGGGAAGTGGGGGAGTGGGGCAGTGAAAAAATCTGCCTTCTTCCCTCTTCCCTCTTCCCTCTTCCTTCAACAGAAGAAAGCCTGTTAAACAAGTCCCTCAATTACCGGATGGAAGTAGAACGCCAGCGCCAAAACCGTATAAGCTGCCAACAGCAAAGTACCTTCGAGCCAGTTAGAGTTGCCGTCAGAACTGATAGAATTGGCGATCAGCACCGACACCGCAACCGCTACAAGTTCAAAGGGGTTGAAATTCAAGTCCATCGGTTTGCCCAAGACAAAACCTGCCAAAACCAACACCGGGGCAACAAACAAAGCAATTTGCAAACTCGAACCCACGGCCACAGAAACCGACAAATCCATTTTATTTTTCATCGCCACCGTCACCGCTGTCGTATGTTCGGCCGCATTACCAATAATTGGCACTAAAATCACCCCGGTAAACAGTGATGTCAGCCCCAAACGCGCCGTCGCTTCTTCGAGAGTACCCACCAACAGTTCCGACTCGACAGCTACCATCAGGGTACAGGCCAACAGCACCCCAATCCACAGCGGCAGATTGACTTTGTGGTCAGGACTGTCTGGTGCTAAGTTACTTTCGGCTAATTCTTCAAGCATTTCTATTTCTGCCACCCCTGCATCGTACAGATAACTGTGGGTTTTCATCGAAAACAGCAGCGTCAGCACGTAGACGACAATCAGCACTACAGCAACAGCGCTAGAGAGGTTCTGCATAGTTGCCGGAGGGATGCCAATAGAAGTGGCATTAACTGCTGTTGGCACCAAAATGGCAATCACGGCTAAGTTCATCGCTGAAGCATTCAAGCGGGCGACTGTCGGCTGAAAATCTTGTTCTTTGTAGCGCAAGCCGCCCAGCAGCATCGCCAATCCCATCACCAGCAGCAGGTTGCTCATAATTGAACCGGTGATGCTGGCCTTGACAACATCTATTAGTCCGGCGTTGAGGGCGACGATGCCGATAATCAGTTCCGTAGCATTTCCGAAGGTAGCGTTCAGCAAACCCCCCAAATTGGCACCGAGGACGACGGCGATTTCTTCGGTGGCCGTCCCCATCCAGGCGGCTAGAGGGATGATGGCTAAAGCCGAGGTGATGAAGATTGTGGAGGATTCCCAGCCGAGAAAGTGTCCGGCGATGGAAACCGGGATAAATAACAGCAGACTGGAAATTATTGTATTTGTGTTTAGCATTTAGATTCTCAAAAGCTGCCAACCGTCAATCATAGCCTGCCACAATGTTTAACAAAGGGGGAGGGTTCGATATTTGGATGTGGGCTTAAAGCTGGGGGTGGGCGATCCTCTTCGAGGGCTTCGCCGCTAACGGGCGATCGCTACATTGCCGCTTTCACGGATGTGACAAACTAAGAGAGCGATTTGTTTAGCCGATCGGTTCAATGGATTTTTGTATTCGATTAGCTTCCTTAGAAGACATTCCTAAGCTGACAACTTTAATTCCTGGTTCTGCCAGAGCTTTGCAAGCAGGCTACTATAGTTCAGAGCAGATTGAAGGCGCACTCGGCAAAGTTTTTGGGGTTGATACTCAACTGATTCTAGACCAAACATACTTTGTTGCTGAGAACAATCACCAAATTGTTGGTTGCGGTGGTTGGAGTAAGCGTAAAACGCTTTATGGAGGTGATTCAGGCAAAAATAATCCAGAAGAGGGCCTGCTCAACCCAGACAGCGACTCGGCAAAGATTCGTGCATTCTTTATTCATCCAGCCTGGCCACGTCGAGGAATTGGAAGTCAGATTATGCGAGTATGTGAACTGGCTGCTGAGCGTGCTGGATTTAAGCAAGTTGAGATGATTGCGACGCTAGCGGGAGAGCCATTTTACACAAAATTTGACTATCAGGCGATCGAGCGGTTTGAAATTTCTCTCCCAAACAGTCACTTCCTCCCCGTTGTCCGTATGTTTAAGAGCTTTGGGTGCAGCCCGTAAAATATGAGGCATCATAAAATCAGTTTCGGTTAAATGCGATGGTAAATCAATGAGATAACAAAAAAAGCACATAATTATCAGCCATGTCAAGAAAACTAGATTTTTTCAAAGTAGAAGTCGTCCCGCACGATCCAAATTGGCGCAGCGCCTTTGAAACTGAGTCGAAACTGATTGCACTTGCACTTAAGGAAAATGTGGTTGCTATACATCACATTGGTAGCACAGCGATTCCACAAATTCATGCAAAGCCGATCATCGATATGCTAGTTGAGGTTAAAGATATTCTTAAAATCGATACACATAGTTCAGAAATGGAGGCATTAGGTTATGAAGCAATGGGTGAGTTTGGGATATCCGGTCGTCGTTTTTTTCGCAAGGGTAATGAAGCAGGGATTAGAACCCACCACCTTCACGGATTTGAAGTGAACTCAGCGCAGATAGAGCGCCATTTAGCGTTTCGAGATTATATGATTTCCCATCCTGATGACGCGCAGCAATACAGCGAACTAAAGAGAAAACTTGCCCAAAAATACCCTGATAATATTCAAGGGTACATGGACGGAAAAGATGGTTTCATTAAAGCAATGGATCTGAATGCGGCTAATACCAATTTTTTATGAGGCCCCGTAGAATCCGATCCCCCCTAGCCCTCCGTGTCCGGGGGGGACAAGAGTCCGATCTTTCGTCCCCCGACTATCAGGGAGATGCGAGGGGGATCGAGATATGTGCCACTTCACATTAAATTGGTATTACAATAGTCCGGACAGTTTTTAAGCAGCCAAAGTACCATAAGACAAGACTGAAGGAAGGTTAGGGTGATTTAAAATC
>NZ_JAUBSD010000050.1:0-46186 GCF_036704575.1 Microcoleus sp. K5-D4 | reverse complement strand
TAGCTGGTATTTATAATTATGAACTTTCTTTGAAGACAAATTAGCCATCGCCTGAGACTTTCGCAAGAGGTCTAATGAAGGATGGTTAAGCGACACATTGCGTACCGACGGTAATGCGCTTAATACGCTAAAAGGCTATGGCTTCAAAGGAGATATCGTTGAGTTTCAGGGGCAAGGTTTCATTGAAGGTAATCTGATCTCAACTGAGGATTTCATGGCAATGATTATGTATGCGGCTGTAATTGGTAGACGGAGACAAGCAATTGCTCTGCTTGCTGCCGCTTTCTACGAGACTTTGGAGAGACGTGCCGATCATGCCTTTGGAATCATTAGAGATGAAGATGAATACATTCAAAAGTTTGAGTTCCGCCATGCCTCCATCCTTTTGAATAAGGATCTGCGCTCGGCAATTGGAGAATGGATTGACGAAAATCAAGACTCTCTCCTAGTTTACACAAAAGAGTATTCAATTAAAGGAGGACAGAGGGGAATTTATGCTTCCGCTTTGGGTAAGATTTACCAACTTATTTTTGGTATGTACAAAAAATCGATCAATGAAGTTTTGGATGTGAAATACTATGAAACACCAAAAAATAATGTTCATGTCACTCAACTTCAGCGTATTGCACAAATTGAGGATCTTGCTTCTAAATACATTCGACGTAAAGGCATGAACCCAATTGAGGCAATTAATGCTGCCGCTGATGCTCTGATGATTGAGACCGAAGAACCGCGACTCGGCGACCGGATTACTCGACAAGATGTATACCGAGTCTTGGGAGCAAAGAAACAGTTGGGATGTGCAAAACAAAAGAAGAAATGAGATGTTCACTGAGTTAAAAGTCAAAGTAGGGGTGATTTTCACTGGAAATGCTGGCAATGGGTTAAACCGTAGATAAAGTGGCTCAGGCGCTGTCGCTGTCGGTGGAAGATGTACAGAGATTGAGTTGACAGTTAACTTTGATGATTCAGAAAAAAAATCTCTTTTCTCGAATTGCTGGTATTTCTACGATCGTCCTTTGTGCAGTCGGCGGATTGTTGTACGTCAAAAAACCCGTACAATCTGTTCCCGCAAAACCAGCACCCGCAGAAATTGTACAAGCTACGGAAGTGCGATCGCTCCCCGGACAACTAGACAGCATCCCCCTGTTCAACAGCAACAGTCCAGAATGGGTGAAAAAAGAAGGCATTTTGCTCTCAACTTTTCCCCCAGACGGCAAAAAAGTCCCCGCAGCTCACCTGAACTTGGGCTTTCAAGGGCAATTCAACCTGTTTGCTCACCACTTTTCTCACACTCCGCTGAATCTACGAACTTTGTATATAGGAGCTTTGCTATACAATCCCAGTTCCGCGCCCGTGACGGTGCAAGTATAGCAGGCAGCCAGTTACCTGATGGAACCAGACGCACCGTTCAAACAAAAACCAGCACTAAGTGAGAGTTCCAACGGCGAAGTATATTCCGGCCCTGGGATTCGCGCTGTCGATAACGTTTTGCGGGGAATCCGGCAGCCGGATTTTCCCAGAAAACTGCTCATTGCACCGGGAGAAACCGCATTGTTAATGAATCGCCCTATTCCCGTGCGGGGCCTGGAAAAGCCGATAAATGGTCGTTCTACCTTTGTGCGACTCAAGAGTAACGGCAAGGTTTACGCCGCTACTTTGGCAATGTATGCACCTCAAAATGCTGATGGGGGCGAGCGCGCGCCAACTCTGGAAGAATGGCAGCAATTGCTGAATAATGGCGGTTTGGCAGGTCCCCGCGACAAAACCCCGACTCCCCCCGAGGCGACTTCGGGAAGCCTGATTTACGGCCGCGTGGCAGGGGTGCAGCAAGGTTCTGGATGGGGAGCGGAGTTAGTTGATCGCGATGCTAAAAATCTGGCAATTCCCCAGACTGGAAAAGCGAGATCCTATGCGATCTCTAGCTTGCGCGGGGGCACTTTGGGAACCCAACAAGTGCAAGCCGGAAAAATGCTGGCGCGCTATCCCGACACCGCTTACGAAGCCCACGGCAATTACGGCGTACACTACAATCTGATTTTGCCGCTGCATAACACTGCCCAAAAACCGCAAACGGTAGCGGTGAGTTTGGAAACGCCTTTAAAAGAAGATCGACTCTCAACAAATGGATTGCGGTTTCGCCAACCTCCCCTAGATTTTCCCTATTTTCGAGGTACTGTGCGGCTGCGCTACCAAGATGATGGAGGTTACGATGTAACTCGCTACTTGCATTTATGGCATCGTGTCGGTCAAGTTGTCGAACCGATGGTAAATTTGAGGTTAGCTGCGACAGAAACGCGCTCTCTAAAAATAGATTTTATTTATCCTCCCGATTCTACGCCCCCGCAAGTATTAACAGTGAGAACCTTAGAATAGTTGATTTATTTATTTCAGTCACTACCCGACCCAAAAAATATGTGATTTAATTTCTACATTGGTATGTAGGTGACAATATGTCTTCTTCACAACCCCCGTCAGGGGAAAGAAATCCTCTAGGATTGGATGAATTGATTGCGATCTTGGTTGCCTTCGGCACGATGGGAGCAATTTTATTTTGGGTAACAGGTAAAAATCCCGATCGATTGAATGCCAGAAATTGGCAATTTCCAGCCGTTTTTTCTCAACCTGCTGTTACGCCCGCGAGTCCGGGAATATTAACACCCGAATCGCCAAGTTCCGATTTGCGATCGCCCGCTAAAACGCTCGTTCCCTCAGAACCGGATGCCGCACCTGTGGGACCTTTAGGGCCGGTTTTACCGCAAAATCCTCCTGTGGGTGTAATCGTTGTTCCTCCCAAGCCAATTGCGCGATCGACTCCTGCTCCAGCAATTACTAAACCGAAAGGCGATCAACCCAAAGTTGGGCCCGTTAGATTCTCCGATGTTCCAGACAAATATTGGGCGCGTCCGTTCATTTTAGCCTTAGTCGATCGGAAAATTTTTGCTGAGCCCACCGACAGCAAATTTCGTCCCGAGGAATCGATGACGCGAGCCGAACTAGCGCGCTTAATTCAACGAATGTCCGACGACAAAGAGCCGATCCGAAAAGCAATTGATTTTAAAGACGTAAAAGACAAGAGTCCTGTAGCTCCTGCGATCGACCACACCGTCACAACTGGATATCTTAAAGGATACCCAAACAATGAGTTCCGTCCCGAAAAACAAATTCCGCGTGTCGAAGTAATCGCAGCTTTAGCGAGCGGTTTGAGCCTGAAACCATCAACAAGAGCAACCAAAACTTTACAAGTTTATACAGATAGGGCAAAGGTACCGAAATGGGCAGCTAACAAAGTAGCATCAGCCACAGAAGCTGGCATTGTTGTTAACCACCCGAAGCGCACACTTTTGCAGCCTAATAGAACAGCAACTCGTGCTGAAGTCGCAGCCATGATTTACCAAGCTATGGCCAAAAACGGCAAAGTACCTGCTAAGTCTTCACAGTATGTTGTGAAGCCTTTAAAGTTGCCCAAATAATATTTTAGGGGCGTTGCTCCTAGCCCGCCCCACAATAACATTTAATCGTTATTGTTTGTAGTAAGGACTGAAGCCTTCACTACGAAGCAGCTAAATTAATCTTGAAACACCATAATACTGCCCGAATAGCAAGCTACCCAAACCTGATTAGTTTCCGGATCGTAAGTAATCCCGATCGGACTTGAATTAACCTTCACTGTTTGCAGCACTTTCATATCGCTCGTCCTAACCTTGCTAACAGTATTCGAGAAATAGTTGACCACATAAAGCAGTTGTCCCTGATCGGAAATTGTCATGCTGCGAGGTGCTTTTCCTGTAGAAACTTTGTCTACCACTTTACCCGTTTTTAGGTCAATTTTTGCCACATTTCCTTCACCATTTAAAGTGGCATAAAGATACTTTCCATTGGGATCGATCGTCAAATGACGCGGCGCATTGCCAATATTCTTTAGCCATTCTACCGAAAAGTCGATGAGATTCACTTTCGCAATATCGGAAGAACCCATGATGGCAACATAGGCATTTTTTGAGTCGGGAGTAACAACAATACCCCGAGGATATGCACCCAGTTTCACTCGCTCGATTTCGATATTTTTATTGATATCAACTACGCTCAAATCCCAACTGCACCAATTGCTAGCGAGCGCAAAGCGATTGTCAGGCGAAACAGCATTGAATTTCGGAACTGCACCTACAGGAATTACCTTTTCTATTGTCAAAGTTTGGGTATTGATGCGATACAGAAAACTTTGGTCGTGTTTTGCCGTTGGAGAACACCTGTCGGTTCCCGGATTTCTAAACCCGGAACCGTACATTTTGTAGTTGGAGACGTAGGCATATTTTCCATCGGTTGAAAAAGCAGCTTCTACGGGAGATCCTTTATAATTGCCTTTGAATTTAGAAAACCCGAACTTAGACAAGTTTACTGTATCGGGAATAGTCTTGACTAATTTAAAGTTCCTGTCATAAACTGTGATTGTGTGGCGGTACATCATGTTTTGAGCAAAAAACAAACCCGCTCCTGAATAAACTATGGATTTGGGCGATATGTTACCGTAAATGGTTTTTTTCAAGGTCATTTTTCCTTGAGTATTATCGGGAGGATTTACGAGCCTTGTGGGTGGTAACTCACTTTCTTTATCCTCGGAATTCTCAGTTTTAAAGGGCGGCAAAGAGGGTTCTTGAAATAGAGGTTCTTGGGGCTGAGTTTGAGTTTGCTCTTCGAGTTCGTTTGTGTTATCTGTCGCGGTAGGAGATGGCGAAGATCGATCGACCTTTGGCGAGATTTTTTCCGCAGCTTCCATGCTGGCGTCTTCCGGCTTACCTTTCAGTGCTGACAAGGTTTTAGGGCCAACAATTCCGTCAACTTTCAGGTTGTTCTCTGCTTGAAACTTTTTCACAGCAGCCTGGGTGAGAGAACCGTAAAATCCTGTAGCCTTACCGCGAAAATAGCCTGCGTTTTGTAGAGTTTTCTGGAGTTCGGCTACTTCCGGGCCTGAATCACCTTTTTTGATGGCGAGTGCGGGATTGACTAAATTGAAAATTGTGAGAGCGATCGTAAAGAAAAGTAAAGCAGAAGAGGCTAAATTGCGGTGCCTTTTTGAGTGGGTCGATCGAGTTTGACCCGCAGCCGTTTCCCAAGTTTCAGCTAAATGTAGGTAGGCCAGTCCGTCCATAGTTTTTACCGGGTATTTTTGGTGCTATGATACACCAGTTAACTTTGATGAAAGAGAGAATCTTATTATAATCAAACTTAGGGTAAAATCTCCAAGCAGTTTTTAATGGTGTAAGCAAGTAGGAGCGATCGACAATGTGGAGTGGGGAACAAACAACCGCAGAATCAACGACAAAAGAATCCCGCCAGACGTTGCTGTGGGACGATAACGGGGGACTTTGCCAGCGGGCTTGGGTAGAAATCGATTTAGCAGCTTTAACTCACAATGTAAAACAGCTTAAAAAGCTCTTATCTCCCCACACAGAACTGATGGCAGTTGTGAAAGCAGATGCTTACGGTCACGGTGCTGTTGCAGTCAGTCAAACAGCATTGCAAGCAGGTGCTAGTTGGCTGGGAGTGGCGACAATTCCCGAAGGAATAGAATTGCGAGAAGCTGGGATAGAAGCGCCGATTTTGCTGTTGGGGGCAACCCATACAGCCCAACAGGTAAAGGCGATCGCCCATTGGCACTTGCAGCCCACTATTTGTACTGCCAAACAAGCCCTAATTTTTTCGGAAGTTCTCGCCGATCTTAACCAATCTTTGCCGGTTCACGCTAAGTTGGATACGGGAATGTCTCGCTTGGGTACGCCCTGGCAGGAAGCTACAGAATTTGTACAATTAGTCAAGCGGTTGCCCAATTTAAAGTTAGCCAGTATTTACTCTCACTTGGCGACAGCAGATAGTCCCGACCCCGCAGTTATGACAGAGCAGCACCAGCGGTTTCAACAGGCGATCGAGCAAATTAAAATAGCAGGAATTACCCCCCCTCGCCTCCACTTGGCAAACTCTGCTGCCGCCCTCGCTGACCCCGATTTGCACTACGATTTAGTGCGAGTCGGCTTAGCTACCTACGGTCTTTATCCAGCACCTCACTTGCAGTCGATCGCCAATTTGAAGCCCGCAATGCAGGTAAAAGCTAGGGTAACGCAGGTGAAAACAATTGAAGCAGGAACCGGCGTCAGTTACGGCTATCAATTTATAGCTCAGCGCCAGACACAGATTGCCGTAATTGGTATCGGCTATGCAGATGGCATTCCGCGCAATCTTTCTAATAAAATGCAGGTTTTAGTCCGGGGTCAGTTCGTGCGGCAAGTGGGCGCGGTGACGATGGATCAGTTAATGCTGGATGTAACTGATATTCCCAATTTAGAAGTCGGCGAAGTGGTGACGCTGTTGGGCAAAGATGGGGAATATCAAATTACTGCTGACGATTGGGCCGCGACTTTAGGAACTATTTCGTGGGAAATTCTCTGCGGTTTTAAACACCGATTGCCCCGCGTAGCAGTACACTATTAGCAGTCGTCCGGCAGGGGTTTAAACCCCTGCCTCATAGCAAAAGTCGGTTTAAACCGACTCAAGAGTTTGAAGGATAAAATTATCGATTTTAGTCCTCTTTTAGAGGACTTTAGCTATGAGACAGGGGTTTTCAACCCCTGTCGGACTCTCCGACTTATGCAGAAGACTGAGACTGCGTTTACCAATGCCCAATTCCCAATTCCCAATTCCCAATTCCCAATTCCCAATTCCCAATTCCCAATTGATATGACAGTTATTCAGACGTTTTTACCCATAGCTCAAACCTTCTATTCTCAGCTAAATGCAGAAAGAACACAAGCCTTGGAAGTAGCCCAAGAATTCTCGAAAAAATTCGTAGAATTGGGGTTTAAAATTGTACCTCAACTGCTGTGGGCGATCGGCATTTTGTTAATTACGCGATTTGCGATCGGCTTTGCGGGCCGCGTGACTCGCCGAGCACTGAGTCGCACCGAAGCCACGCTGCGGAAATTCTTAGTTCAAGCTGCTGAAATTACGATTTTGGTAGTGGGAGTAGTCGCGGCTTTGAGTCAGTTGGGAATTCAAACTACCAGTGTGGTTGCGGTGGTGGGTGCCGCGGGTTTGGCCATTGGTTTGGCGTGGCAAAATACTTTGTCGCACTTTGCTGCTGGGGTAATGTTGATTAGTTTGCGGCCTTTTGAAGTGGGAGATGGGATTGAAGCTGGCGATGTTAAGGGAGTGGTGGACAGCATCGGGATTTTTTCAACCACCGTGGTGACAGACGATCGCATAAAAATTATTGTCCCGAACAATCAGTTGTTTAACGGTACACTGAAAAATACAACGGCAATGGGAACGAGGCGAGTAGACTTGAAGATTGATATTGGCGATCGGCCGATCCGTCCGACAGTAGCTGAGTTATTAGAAATTGCCCACTCCCACCCCCTGGTGCTGGAGAATCCGCCCCCGACTTGTTTGGTAGCCGAGATTACTCCCGATACAACTATTTTATCTCTCCGACCTTGGTGCGCGTCGGTGGCCTACGAACAAGTGCGATCGCAAGTTCAAGAACACGTCAAAGAAGCCATGAATGCCTACAAAAATCAAGAACAATAGATATAAATCTCAAATCTCAAATCCCAAATCGAGCCGAGGTATTTCCCATGAGTCAGTGGTATCCACAGCAAATTTTGCAAGAACCCGGTGTCAGAATCACCCCCACCGAGAAACAAACAATTCTCAGCAAATTTCCGCCTCCCGACGAAAACGGTCAAATCTATGCCGACGGTGTTTTTGAAGGCGGCGGCGTGCGCGGAGTTGCGTTTTTAGGAGCGCTCAGATGCTGTAGCGATTTGGGCATCAACTGGCGAAAATTGGCCGGCACTTCGGCAGGTGCAATTACTGCTGCAGTATTGGCAACCGACTTGTCAATTGATGATTTAGAGGAAATTTTAGGACAGCTCGATTACAGCATATTTTTAACTCAAAAAAACAGTCCTCTAATTTTAAACGGCGACCCCGCCGATGATTTGCAATCCCCAGCTTGGACGCTACTTTTCTTAACAGTTAGCCGTCAGATGGGAGAATATTCGGCGCAGCCGTTCCGGCAGTGGCTGGAAGCAATGCTCGGTCGAGGTAACTTGCACACTTTTGCCGATGTCAAACAAATCGTAAAAGAGCGGGAATTAAAAGTAGTAATATCCAACCTATCTCGCGGTGAAATGTTGGTAATTCCCGATGACTTGCGGCGGCAGGAATCTGCGGATTCCGATGCTTTATACCAGCAGTTGCGACTTGCAAATCCCGAAGATTTTAGCGTAGCTGAAGCTGTGCGGTTGTCGATGAGTATTCCCCTATTTTTTGAACCTGGAAAACTCGGCGATGACTTAATTGTAGATGGCGGAATTTTGAGCAATTTCCCCCTGTGGATTTATGACAAACAATCCGTCGGTGCGACTCCTGCGCCGCCCCGCTGGTTTACCTTTGGGTTTCGATTAGTCGATACCGGAATTGAGACTAAAGCTAAGATTGATACTCCCCTGTCGATGCTGGCGGCGATGTTCAGAACGATGATGAAAGCAAGAGACCGCTATCACCAGCGAGAAATGGATAAGGGCAGGGTGATTAATATTGATGTGACTGAAGCTGGGGTGACGACGACGGATTTTAATCTCGATGGCGATCGCAAGGCTCACCTGTACCGCTTGGGGTATTTGTATACTAAGAGGTTCTTTTTGAGTTCCAATTTTAGTTGGGAAAAGCACTTGAAGGCTAGGGGCTTTGGGGAAGAGGCTGGAGGTTGAGGTCGCCGAAAGTATACAGAGTAAGGGATTGAGGAATTTTTCAATAAGGGGGTTGGCAAAAAGAAGATGTGTGTGCTATAGTTAGTTACTGTCATCTTGGAGAGGTGGCTGAGTGGTCGAAAGCGGCAGATTGCTAATCTGTTAAGGGTGTTAACATCCTTCGAGGGTTCAAATCCCTCCCTCTCCGTTCTAAGTTGTTCTAAGTAAGCCCAGCTAAAAAAATAGAAACCCAGAGCCCCGACTTCTTAAAGAAGTCGGGGCTCTAAAAGCGAGATCGTTTTACCTTAGTTTTGTTACTAAGGAATGAGAATTAAATAACTTACAATGCGTGATGGTTCTTGTGGGATGGGCGTCCCGCCCGTCCAGAAAGGGCGGGCGGGACGCCCACCCCACAAACTTGTGTAAATTATTTAATTCGCGATCCTAAAACCATTACAAACCAGAAATTTTCAAGAATTCATTTTGGAAGCAACGATGAGTATCTGAATCGAAACAAACAAAAAGAATAGACCCGATCGCACTAGATGTTAAAAGAAAGCGACGGGTTTGTGCAAAAGCAATTTCCGCCGCACGATCGGCTGGAAAACCCATTTCTCCCGTTCCAATAGCTGGAAAAGCAATACTCCGCAGTGAATGCTGTACAGCTAATTCCCAACAACCCCAGTAACATTCTGCTAATAGGTCTTCCTCTCCCTGAGAGCCACCGCGCCAAGGGGGACAAACCGTATGAATAACCCACGGTGTCGGCAAATTATAGCCAGGAGTAATTTTCGCCTCCCCTTCCTCACAACCACCTATACGGCGACATTCTTCTAGAAGTTCTGGTCCTGCAGCTTGGTGAATTGCGCTGGATATGGCACCAGAGTTGGATAGGTCGCGATCGCACGAGTTAACGATCGCATCTACTCCTAAATCTTCAGTAATATTCCCCAAGATCGGGCCTTTGCGATAAGCGTATAAAAGGCTGACATGACCGCTACTGCGAGAAACAGCCCGGGTGTAGCTTTGATGAGTTGACATTTTGCGATATGTAGTATATTGTCGCTCCTGAAGTTGTACTTCTAAGTCGGTGATTGCCTCCGCTTCTGGCGCACTCATGGGAAGATCGGGATTGTTGAGCAACTGCTGTTTTGTCTCCTGCAATAGTTGGCTGGCGCGATCGTAATTCCCTCCATCTACCAGTCTGACGGCTTCTTTTTTGGCGCGTCCTGTCATCATTAAAATCGCTTGCTGTCGTACCTCAGAGTTGAAGGGAAATTCCTCTAATTGTGCAGCACTGACGACGGGTAAGCGCAAGGAAACGCGGATTTTTTGCTCCTGTGGTTGTTCGGGGTCGTTCCAACTGACGCGAAAATAACATAAATCTACTTCCTCTGTCATCGCTGGCACTTTCAGCCGCACGACTACATCAACTGGATTATTAATTACTAAATTAGGTAAGCGAAACCGACCATTTGGGGTGACATCTAGCTGATTGAGTACCTCAACCAATTCTACTCCAGCTTGTGGCTCAATTCCCAAGGTGACATTTGTGCCAACTGTCGCCATTAAGCCCAGTAATTCTTGTTGAAAGATACTTGGCAATTGTTCGGGAGATTGAATGTAATAATAATTGCCATCCCCACTCCGCGCCATTCCTTCTAGCAAGTCTTCGTTGTAATCATCACCAATTCCCATTGTGGTAGTGCTGACACCTCGTTTGGTTACACCGTTCACATCGGAGGCAATTACATCTGGATTTGTTTCGCCCACATTGGCTAGTCCATCTGATAAGAGAAGGACTCGATTTAAGTGTTCTGGATTGAGGTGTTGGCTAACTTGAATTCCTCCTTGCATCCATCCGGCGTGCAGTGCCGTCATGCCTCTGGCCTGAATTTTTTGAATTTGCTGCAAAAGGTGGGATTTATGAGTAGCAAGGGTGCTAGGAACTAGGGTTTCTATCTTGTCATCGTAAATTGTGATACTAACGCGATCGCTTGGTAACAACTGTTCGATCGCGTAACTAGCTGCTTGCCGTGCGTATTCAATTTTTTGTCCGCCCATAGAACCAGAGCGATCGATTACTAAACCTAAATTAAGCTGCGGTCGCTCAATTGTTTTTTCCGGTGCTGGGGGCGTAATTCTGACTAAAACATCTAGAGTCGTTGAGCGTTCGGAACAAACGGCAGCACGTAGGGGGATAAGCTGTATGTCCATATTTGACCTCTTTTAGAGCTCGACTATTTAAATGATACAGTAGAGTCGAGGTGAATAGAGTACGCTTTAATCCCAAGCACTTACGAAAGTGTTTTACAAACTGCTGCCACTGTACTCCATAAACCTGCACCCTGCTGTATCTTTAAGCTCCTAATTGGCGACTGGCATAAGAGCAGGCTCCACAAAAATTTTAAGTTTTGTCAATTTACAAGTTAAAGTTTAATTAAGCACTTTCATCGCTTCGACAAATTGCCGCGATATAAATGGCAAAATCTCTTCATTCTTGCTATTCTCTTTGCCCTCGGTAAATACAACCAACAAATACGGTCGCAAACCCGGTACTTCAATATAAGCAGCATCGTGACGAACTTGACTTGTCAGTCCCGCTTTTGACCACAATTTTGCTGATTCTGGCAATCCGCCACCTAAAAAACCTGTAACTTGATTTTCGGGATCTGCCTCTAATTCTGCTGGGTCTAAACTGCGTTTCATTAAACCCATCATTTCTTGCGATGCTTTGGCAGAAACAGCTACGCCGCCGATTATACTGTGCAGCAAACGCGCCGCTGCATTTGTGGTCAGCATATTTCTATTTTCCATTAATTCTCCCAAAACTGCTCGCTCGCGACCGTAGGGGCCGTCACACCAGGTTTTTTGATTGACGTTAATATTTTTTAATTCCGGCCAATCCAATGATTGAAAGTAACGGTTTACGATGTTTCGCTGCTGTTTCCAAGTTTCAAAGGGGGCGGGTGATAATTCTGGGCCGCTGGTGGTGCCGGTGAGGGCGTCTACTACTAAACTGGTGGCGTCGTTGCTGGAATCAACTATCATATCTCGGACGGCGCGTTCTAATTCTGGCGATGTTTGAATCATGCCTTTTTGCGCCCATTCCCAGATGGCAACGAGGTAGAATAATTTGACGATGCTGGCTGGATAAATTCGTTCGGAAGCTCTAGCGCTAAAACCTCGCGGTTGATATTTCCAAAATTCTTCTGGACTCAGGGCGCCACCTGTATTGACTCGCACCGGCGGATCGTAGACTATCCAGGTAATGGCTGTACGATCGCCACTTAATCCTGTAAATTCTGACAATGCGGAGTCTATAATGCTACTGCCGAGGGTTTCTAATTGTTCGTCTTTGTGAAAAAATGTCATGGTTAATGGCTGACGGTTAACGGTTAACGGCTAGCAGCTAATGGCAATCTATCGTTAAATGCGAACAATTAACAGCAAACAATGAGCAATTAGCAATGGCCAATTATCAATTATCTGATGTTGTGGAGTACCGGGCGCGATCGCACATAAATATTTACGATTCCCCAAAGTGCGATCGATTGGCAACTCAAGCAGCGCTGGGCCGACATTTGCGAGTAGTTGACCCCCCCCAGCTTATGAAGGGGGGGAGAAATGGCATAGACTCGGTTGTTGAGGGGGATACAACGGCTGTGATGGTGCGGCTGTGCGAAGATGATTATCCGGGATGGTTGGATATTCGAGATGTTGAGTTGCTCGACCCGACAGAAACAGTGTATCATCCTCTGGTGCTTTCTGAGGCCCAAATCAAGGAAAAATTACCAATAGTAATTACTTTTAGTCGTGAGGCTATGAACCAATCCAATTATTATCTTTGGGGCGGTACAGTCGGGCCAAATTATGATTGTTCTGGCTTGATCCAAGCTGCTTTTGTTGCTGCGGGCATCTGGTTGCCGAGGGATGCTTATCAGCAGGAAGCTTTTACTAAACCTATTAGTATTAGCGCTTTAGAACCGGGTGATTTAGTATTTTTTGGTACGCCGGAAAAAGCAACTCATGTAGGATTGTATCTCGGAGATAATCGCTACATTCACAGTTCTGGACAAGCACAAGGTCGCAACGGTATCGGTATCGATGTTTTGTCGGAGGATGGGGATCTAGTCAGTCAAGCTTATTACCAGCAATTGCGGGGATATGGTAAAGTTGTGGCAAGTTATCAACCTAGTTAGTTGTTGACGGTTGACTGTTGACGGTTGACTGTTGATATTATCGAATAAAAAAATGGACGCTGCATTATTTTTGGAAAAATTGGCTGCACAGCAGGCTGGCGCTGAGGTTGTTCTCGACGTTTCAGTGGTGGTGCCGGTGTATAATGAGGTGGAAAGTTTGCCTCATTTGATTGAGGCGATCGCCTCTTCTATCCAACCATCTGGACTCAGCTATCAAATTATTTGTGTAGATGACGGTTCTAAGGACGGTTCTGCTGAACTTCTCCAGCAATTAGCCAGCACTCGCGATGACCTTTGTGCTGTAATTTTGCGCCGCAATTACGGGCAAACTGCTGCCATGTCGGCAGGTTTCGATCGCGCTCGTGGTCGTGCTATTGTGACGCTAGACGGCGATTTGCAAAATGACCCGGCTGATATTCCGCTATTGTTGGCCAAGTTAGATGAAGGCTACGATTTAGTAAGTGGCTGGCGGAAAAATAGGCAGGATAATACTATTAGTCGGTTGATTCCTTCTAAAATTGCGAACTGGTTAATTGGTCGCGTTACAGGCGTGACTTTGCACGACTACGGCTGTTCTTTGAAAGCTTATAAATCTGAGTTGGTAGCAGACTTGAATCTCTACGGGGAATTGCACCGCTTTTTGCCGGCTTTGGCGTTTATTGAAGGGGCGAGAATTGCAGAATTGCCTGTGCGACACCACGCCCGCCGTTTCGGTCAAAGTAAGTACGGGATTTGGCGGACTTTTCGCGTGTTGATGGATTTGTTAACTATTTCTTTTATGAAAAAGTTCCTGACTCGACCGATGCACGTTTTCGGACTTTTGGGACTGAGTTCTATGACGTTGGGAACGGTTTTAGGAATTTATTTGACAGTCTTAAAATTGGGTTTTGGTCAAATTATTGGGAATCGTCCTTTGCTGATTTTGGCTGTGGTTTTGCTGTTAACTGGCGTGCAGTTATTTTGTTTTGGTTTGTTGGCGGAAGTGATGATGCGGACTTATCACGAGTCGCAGGGAAAACCGATTTATCGGGTGCGCGAGGTGTTTGGTTCTAAATAAGGGGTTGATTCCAATTAGACTAGGTGATAAAAAGAGGAAAAGTTTTGAGTTATAAGTTAAATAATTTAAAACTCAAAACTCAAAACTACTTCCTAATCTTCAATTCTCTTATCTAAAATCTCAAATTTCAAATCTAAAATTGATTGACTTTTTGAGCTTGTCGGAGAGATGTAATAGTTGCGATCGCGTGTTCGGCGACTGCATCTATTTCGGCTTCGGTATTGAACCGGCCAATACCAAACCGAATTGAAGCATAAGCTAATTTGTCCGATCGCCCGATCGCTGCTAAAACATGAGATGGCGATATTTTCGCCGAAGTGCAAGCAGATCCCGAAGAAACTGCCGCCGCCGGTTGCAAACCCAACATCAACGCTTGACCGTCAACCCCGGCTACACTAATATTGAGATTCCCCGGCAATCTCTTCGTAGCGTGACCGTTGAGAAAAACATCGCCCAATTCACTCAATTTTTCCCACAAACGCTGGCGCAAATTAACCACTCGTTCTGTTTCCGACGGCATTTCTGCAATTGCCAATTCTACTGCTTTGGCAAACCCAACTATTTGCGGTGGGTAGAGAGTTCCAGATCGCATTCCCCGTTCGTGTCCTCCTCCGTGCATTTGCGGCGCTAGCTGCACTCTCGGTTTGTTGCGGCGCACGTAGAGAGCACCGATCCCTTTTGGCCCGTAGATTTTGTGGGCTGTCAAGGACATTAGATCGATATTCATCTCCTCTACGTCGAGGGGAATTTTGCCGATCGCCTGTGCCGCATCTGTGTGAAAAAGAATGTCATTTCCGCGACAAATTGCAGCAATTTCTGCGATCGGCTGAATGACTCCTATTTCGTTGTTAGCCGTCATCACTGAAACTAAAATTGTCTCAGCCCGAATCGCTTTGATCAAATCGCCTATATCAATCAGCCCGTCGCTTTTCACCGGTAAAACAGTAATGTCAAACCCCAATTTTTGCAAATAGGTACAGGGGTCAAGAATTGCATTGTGTTCGGTTTTTACTGTAATAATGTGCTTTCCTTTACTGAAATAAGCTTCAGCGATGCCTTTAATCGCTAAGTTATTTGCTTCGCTGGCGCCGCTGGTAAAAACAATTTCTTCAGGAGAAGCATTGATCGCTTCTGCTATGATTTGTCGTGACTGTTTTACCGCTGCTTCTGCTTCCCAGCCGTAGACGTGGTTGATACTGGCTGCGTTGCCGAATTGTTCGGTGAAATACGGCAGCATCGCATCAAGTACCCGTGGATCTACGGGGGTTGTGGCGTGATTGTCGAGGTATATAGGACGTGCGGACATAGTGCTGTTTTGGGTGAAAAAAGTGTTAGGTTTATTGTAGACGAGCCCTTTGTTCTACAACAAAACTTTATAATTAACATATATTTGTAAAGATTTATGCGAGCTGACATTCAGGGATTAGAAATTACTCTCGGTGAGCTCAAGCACCTCACCGGCGCCGGGCCCGATCGCGTATACCGGCCGCCGACAGCGACTAAGTTTGCCCGCGAAGCTTTGAAAACAGTCGGTTTAATTTTTTTGGTTCTAATCAGTTGTTGGCTGCTGGTTGCGATATTTCCTAGAGCTTATTTGTTGTGGTTCGCCTGTCACTTCGCCGCGATAGTTGGTTTAATCTTTGAGGATGCGTGGAAAATTCGGTGCAGTCGGCAAAACCAACATTTAATCAATCTTTTTGATGATGTGGATCGCTATAATGGTATAATTGAAGCGATCGCTATTAATGATCAGATAGAAGATGCTGGCAATGCGGAAGTCAAAATCGGCGATCGCGCAAAAGTAATTCAAGCTTTGCAACTAATCAGAGACGATTTAGTTCGAGCTTTGAAAACAGAAAGAATTCTTAGGGAAAACAAAAAATTTGTCGCTACTAACTCCGACTTGTTTGCCAATAACTTAAGAAATTTGAATGCCCTACAAATTAGCGATCGAGCCAGCGAACAAGGGCGATTGCTCAACGAAGCTTTGCAGGTAGCTGTCGGAGTTCAAACAGAAATGAAAAAGTTGCAAGATCGAAACGCTGCTAATTTTAAAAATGGCAAAACTTAGTAGCGTGCACGGCTGCGTGCGCCTCTTACCCACTAGCAATAGGCAGCTTATTGAACCGATACAACTAAAACACATTCTCCAAATTATAAGTTATGAGAATTGTGAAAAAAATATCATAACTATTGTAAATTTTTTCCTGTTACGTAACAGGTAACGATATCTTGGAAAGGTGACGTTAACAACCAGGTCAATATGTCTTCTGTTAAACCCAAAATTATAGTTCTCGACGACGATCCGACTGGTTCTCAAACCGTGCACAGTTGCTTGCTGCTGACACGTTGGGACGAAGACACCCTGCGTTTGGGGCTGCGGGACAAGTGCCCGATTTTCTTCATACTGACAAATACTCGATCGCTAACTCCCGAAAAAGCAGCCTCCGTCACCCGCGAAGTGTGCCAAAATCTAAAAAGGGCGATCGCCAGCGAAAAAATCGAAGACTTCCTAATAGTTAGCCGTTCCGATTCTACCCTGCGCGGCCACTATCCCATCGAAACCGACGCGATCGCCGAAGAACTTGGCCCCTTCGACGCCCATTTTCTAATTCCCGCCTTTTTTGAAGGAGGGAGAATTACCCGCCACAGCGTGCATTACCTAATGGTTAACAGCGTCGCAACGCCTGTTCACCAAACCGAATTTGCCAAAGATTCAGTCTTCGGCTACAGTCACAGTTATTTACCAGACTACGTAGAAGAAAAAACTAAAGGTCGCATCCCCGCTGATGCAGTCGATCGCATTTTACTCGCAGACATTCGCTACGGAAGTTTAGATCGACTGATGGAGATGACAGACAACCAATGTGCAGTTGTTGACGGCGAAAGCCAAGGCGATTTAGACACATTTGCCAAACACGTTCTCGCGGCAGCTAGTCAAGGCAAAAAGTTTTTATTCCGCAGCGGGGCGAGTATTTTAACATCCTTAGCGGACCTCGGCCACCAGCCAGTAGCAGCCGACGAAATGGCAAAATACGTGAGAGACGGCAAACCGGGTGCAGTAATAGTTGGTTCCCACGTTAAAAAAACTACTGAACAATTGGAACGCTTGTTAAAAGAACCCAATATAGTTAGCCTTGAAATAGATGTATCTCACTTGTTAGAAGATTCACCAGAGTATCGCACCCAAATGCTCGATGAAATTCTTGAAAAAGTCCGCAATTCTCATGCCGATGGCAAAACGCCTGTAATTTATACCAGCCGCCAGGAACTACAATTTGACAATACCGAAGTTCGGTTAAAATTTGGAGAAGCGGTTTCTGCTTTGTTGATGGATATCGTGCGGGGACTGCCTGCAGATATCGGGTTTTTAATTAGCAAGGGCGGCATTACTTCTAATGATGTTTTGAGTACCGGTTTGTCGCTCAAAAGTGTCAGGCAAATCGGTCAAATTATCGCAGGTTGTTCGGTGGTGAAAACCGATGCAGATCATCCTCTGTTTCCCAATTTACCAGTGGTTTTGTTTCCGGGAAATGTGGGGGATAGCCATGCTTTGGCTACGGTTTACAAGCGGCTGAGCAAGTAGTATAGCTCGACCAATCGCAGATTAACCCAGATGAATTTAGCTTCAAGTTAGGGAGGATAATTTTCATCTGCGGTTGGTCTATGGGTTTCAATGCTCGATCGAACTTGATGGCAACTGCCACTGCACCACCACTTCAAAAAAAATCTCTCGCCTACTTTTTCCTTGCCCAATCCACCCAACTATGATATGATAGAGAGTCTGTCTGTAAGTAAAGCCGATCGCCAAACTTAAAAATCGCGTCACCGTTAGGCACTCTCAAAAAAATTAGATTTCTCAAAAATAGTTACCTCCGAACTCTACATATAGGGCCAACAGCACCAGAGCTACTGCTATCAGTAGCGTTTCCAGCTTGTACCAGCCTAAATTTTAAAATTAAGTAGAAATTTCCACATAGTAATTTTTAGCTCAAAGGATTAGCATATAAGGGTGACAGAACATTATCATCCCCTAAACTCATTAAAAGATGGCCATTGGTTCAAGCTGATCTGTGGGGCGAGCTTTCAACACCTGCCTGCTGTACGGAATCTCACCTTGGCTTACACCTTAGCAGGCGCTGACTGTATCGATGTCGCGGCCGATCCCGCCGCCGTCGCCGCAGCGAAAGAAGCCCTACAAGTGGCCAGCGACTTACAGGCAAGAACTCAAAACCGCAGGTTTGGCGGCAAAGGGTTGCCGTTGCTGATGGTGAGTTTAAACGATGGGGAAGACCCGCATTTTCGCAAAGCCGAATTCAACCCAGCCGATTGTCCGGCGGACTGCTGGCGGCCGTGCGAAAAAATATGTCCAGCCGAAGCAATAGTTTTTCAGAGTGCTGGCAGTGGTTTTTCCGGGGTGATAGACCAGCAATGCTATGGCTGCGGTCGCTGTCTGCCGATTTGTCCGAGCCAACTAATTTATACTCGTTCTTACGTGTCTGCTCCCGCCGCGATCGCACCTTTAATCTTGCAATCCGGTGCGGACGCCCTAGAAATTCACACGCAAGTAGGCAGAGAGGCAGATTTTGCGCGACTTTGGTCGAGTATAGCTCCCTGGGTCGCTCAACTCAAGGTAATAGCAATTAGTTGCCCGGATGGAGACGGTTTGATTGATTATTTGCGGACACTGTATCAAATAATTTCCCCCCTTCCTTGTCCCCTAATTTGGCAAACGGACGGTAGGCCAATGAGCGGAGATATCGGAACAGGAACTACTAGAGCCGCGGTCAAACTCGGTCAAAAAGTTTTGGCTGCCCAGTTGCCGGGATACGTGCAACTTGCAGGCGGCACTAATGCTCACACTGTCAGCAAGCTGAGAGCCGAGGGACTGATGAAGGATGCCGGGAAAAATTTGTCAGTTCCCCCTGTCCCATACATTGCAGGTGTAGCTTACGGCAGCTATGCCAGGGTTTTGCTATCGCCAATTTTAGAACAGTTAGAAACAATGCAGAGCGATCGAGCCTATGCCGTTCCGGTGGCAGTCGCGCGGCCAGGAGCCAGAGTTCAAACATCTCGGCTACCTCAGCTCGAAGCCGTCCCAGAACTTCTCTCACAGGCCGTGAGTTTAGCTCGTTCTCTAGTTTCCCCGCTCAAAGAATTTTAGTCAGTAGTCAGTAGTCAGTAGTCATTAGTCATTAGTTACAAGTAAAAAACAACTGGCAACTGACAACTGTTAACTGACAACTGACTAAAAAGTTGAAAACGTCACCGAACACATCGAGGCGAATGCAGATTACAGACGACCTCAACAGATTATTAGACATCGTGCCAGATGAGATCCGGCAGCCCTTAGAGCAGCACCCGCAGCGCAACAATCTCATTGAGATTGTCATGGATTTGGGCCGCCAACCTGAAGCTCGTTTTCCATCCTTGGCCGAACCTCTTTCCCAAACGCCAGTTTCCAAGGCACACCTCAACTATTGCATCGAGCGAGTCGGCCACTTCGGCGGCGACAACCGAGCCGGTATCGAGCAAACCCTGCACCGAATTAGCGCCCTTCGCAACCGCAGCGGCGAGATTATCGGCTTGACTTTGAGGGTGGGCCGCGCTGTGTTCGGGACGATCGGCATTATCCGCGATTTAGTGGAAACCGGTCAGTCAATTTTGATGCTCGGCCGCCCTGGGGTTGGCAAAACCACGGCCCTGCGGGAAATTGCCCGCGTGCTCGCCGATGACTTGGAAAAACGGGTGGTAATCATCGACACCTCCAACGAAATTGCCGGAGATGGAGATATTCCCCACCCAGCGATCGGCAGAGCTCGCAGAATGCAAGTTTCCCGTCCCGAACTCCAGCACCAAGTCATGATCGAAGCAGTGGAAAACCATATGCCGCAAGTGATCGTGATTGACGAAATTGGCACGGAACTCGAAGCTTTGGCGGCTCGGACGATCGCCGAAAGGGGCGTGCAGTTGGTCGGTACCGCCCACGGGAACCGGATCGAAAACTTGATGAAAAATCCAACTCTGGCAGATTTAATTGGGGGCATCCAAGCGGTGACGCTGGGAGATGACGAAGCAAGACGGCGCGGTTCTCAAAAAACGGTTTTGGAGCGCAAAGCACCGCCAACTTTTGAAATTGCCATCGAAATGCTGGAACGCCAGCGCTGGGTAATACACGAGCGAGTTGCAGATTCGATCGACACTCTGCTGCGGGGACGCGAACCGAGCCAGCAAATCAGAAGCGTCAGCGAGACTGGAGAAGTAATTATCGAGCAGGAGTCGGCAACTCCCCCCGCCCGGTTTCCGGGGATGGCAGCTTCCAGCGGCCCGGCTGCGGTATCGGCAATCCGGCCCGTCACACCGATCTCTGGGTGGCGGAGTGCTGGCAAAATGGTGCCGATGCCCGCTCCCAGCGAGAACTTTGCTGCTAAAAGCGCGCCGGTTTCTGAGACTCGGTATTTCGAGCAACTGCTCGAAGAATCCCTGTCCGTCGAACCGGTACCCAAGGCGGCCGGACGCTATTCCCATAATGTCGGCCCTAACGGCGAAGATTTGCCCCTCCACGTTTATCCTTACGGCATACCTCGCCACCAGCTCGAACAGGTGATTTCGACGCTGAACCTGCCGGTACTGCTGACGAAGGATATTGAGAGCGCTGACGTGGTTGTGGCTTTACGATCGAACGTTCGGAACCAGTCGAAATTGAGGCACTTGGCCAAAACTCGCCAAGTTCCCGTGCACACAATTAAGGCCGCCACTATTCCCCACGTAGCCAGAGCTTTGCGGCGTCTGTTGGACATGGATGACCCCGGCACCCCGGAAGTGGCAGACCTCGCCTTATTCGCCCGCAGCGGTTCTTCTGACGAGCTCGAAGCTCTGGAAGAAACGCGCTTAGCAGTCGAGCAAATTGTCATTCCCAAGGGACAGCCGGTGGAACTCCTGCCCCGTTCTCCGAATGTCCGCAAAATGCAGCACGAACTTGTGGAACACTATCACCTGAAATCCCACAGTTTTGGGGAAGAACCTAATCGCCGCCTGCGGATATATCCAGCTTAAAGTGGGAGATTAGTGCCTTTGAAGGCAGAAGGTGGAAGGCAGAAGGGATAATTTTTTCCTGGCTTCTGTCTTTTACCTTTTGCCTTTTTCCTTTAAGTAGCTGGCAAGTTTCTGATATGATGTGGTGTAACACTGTTCTTGTTAAGGCGATCGGCTAAATGCCCGATTTCTAATTCCAAATTCCCCAATTCCCAATTCCCAATACTTCTACTACACGAGCTTACAAGTTCTCCAATTTCCAATAGTTCAGCTACGCACTTCCCTTCTGCTCCCTGCAGCTTTGCGAACCGACGAGCCGCAGGCTAGCAGCTATGCTCAGCCCAAACTCAGCACCAGATCAGTAAAAGTTGCCACTTCCCAAATTATTAAATGAATCTACCTCAGTTGACATGAATGATTCCATAATTCAGCTATTTATCAACTTAATTACTACTGAGATGGGTGTGCGAATCAGGTCTCAAGATCGAGCGGGTTTGTCTCATAAAATCATGACTCGGATGAGAGAACAAAAAATTGCAGAACCAGAAAAATATTATAAACTTTTAACCGCCAAAACTTTTGAAAGTAAAAATGAATGGGCAAAATTAGTATTGCTATTAACAACAACTGAAAGTTATTTTATGCGAGATAAAGGACAGTTTGCTCTGTTAAACAGAGTAATTTTTCCTGAATTGATAGAGCAGAAAAGAAACTTGCACAAAACCTTGGGAATGCAGCCGACACTGCGAATCTGGAGTGCGGGCTGCTCCACCGGTGAAGAACCTTATTCTTTAGCTATTGTTTTAAAACAATTGATTACTGATTGGGAGCAATGGAAAATATTAATTTTAGGTACAGATATCAATGAAAAAGTCATCAAAAAAGCGCCCAGAGGAGTTTACAGTCATTGGTCGTTTCGCTTGGTTGAACCGCAGATACAAATGCAGTATTTTCATCAGAGGCAAAATGATTGGGAAATTAATCTAGAATTGCGCGAAAGTGTCAATTTTAGTTGTGTAAATTTAATCACAGATGACTTTCCTAATATTTACCAAAATCTTTATAACATAGACTTAATTTTATGTAGAAACGTTTTTGTGTATTTTGAACATAAGTATATTTCACTGGTACTGAAAAAATTTTCCAACACCCTGAGACCTGGAGGGTATTTAATGACCGGTCACGCTGAAGTTTATGGTCAAATTATGAACGAGTTTGAACCCAAGATTTTCCCGGAGTCCGTGGTGTATCAGCGTCGGGATGCAGTACCGGAGGAAGGCTGTCAAATAGAGTCTAGGGTTGCGACGCTAGGGGAAGCCAACTCGGCATTTCGGGAATTCCCGAAAGCAGATACTATGGGCGATGATAGTGGTGAGTTGCTAACAGGGGAAACTATGCCACCTCGTTTTACTACTAACAGCAATTTTCCAGAGATAGAGATGCCGCCCGTATTAAAAATAAGTAATCCGCTGGGGAATATGCTGCCCTCTCGCTATCTGGAGGACGGCTTGCCGAACAATGCCGTGTCAGTTACAGAAAAAATACTAGCAGAAAATACTCAAAATCAAACGCCTCAAATGCTAATTTTAGAGGCTAAAAAATTATTTAAAAATCAAGATTATGCTGAAGCAATCAACAAGGCACAACAGGCAATAGAGTTGCAGGGGCCTAATTTTGATGCTTATTTTTTAATCGCTCAAGTTCAGGCAAATGCCGGTAATTATTCTCAGGCAATAGAATACTGTAATCGAGCTAGAAAAGTAGAGCCTGGATCAGTATATACGGATTATTTACAAGCTCAAATTGCTGAAGAACAGGGACAATTGGAAATAGCAAAAAAATTATTAAAGAGGACTATTTATATGTGTCCCTCTTTTGTTTCAGCTTATATAGAACTAGGGAATATATACAATAAAGAAGGTCAAGTAAAAAGAGCTCTTAAAATGTACAATTCATCTTGTGAAATCCTGAAAGCACTACCGCCCCACACTCCCATAGATTCCCAGGGGAAAATGACAGCTAGTCAAGTGCTGATGAATGTTAAAAAAAAATTGTTAAAATTATACAGTAAAGAAACTGTACACTAAAATATGGAAACTAAACCGTATCTTATCTTTGAACAGAACGGTTTTCTCTGCGGTATAGAAGCCTGCTACGTTCGGGAAATTTTCTTTTTGCCGGAGTTGACAGCAATTGCAGAAGCACCTCAAGATATTGTTGGGGCGATCGACCTTCGCGGCGAAATTCTGCCCGTGATGGATCTAAATCTTCGTTTTGGATACGTTTGGCAAGAGTATTCTGTGACAGATAGTACGATCGTCATAGAGTGGCAAGAATCGAAAGTCGGTATAATTGTCAATCAAGTTCGCGAAGTTAAGGAACTCTCAGAAGAGGCCATCACTCCGCAGCTATCTTACGGGCGAGAGAATTCAGAAGCCTCTCATTATTTTGTAGCTGGACTTGCCCGCAGCGAAGCCGATATTATCATGCTGCTGAATCTCGATCACTTAATTCGATATTCTCCCGAAAAGTCACAGGAAAGCTGGTTTGTTTCTCCAAGCAATGCAGGTAGTGAAGCAGCAGCAGGTGAGGCAGAGACGGAAAATTTACACGGGCAAATAAGTGCAAAATTGTTAGGTAAAACTCCTAAAATTTTGAGCAAGCGTCACGTTTTTTGCCCGCAGGCTACCCCGGAAGAAAAAGCAATTTTTCAATCGCGCGCTAATCATTTGAGGCGGCGAGGCGAGGGGGAAAATGATGCTGCAATTAATATGTCCTTGGCGGTGTTTGTTTTGAATGGCGAATACTTTGGTATTCATTTAGATCTAGTCCGCGAATTTACTGATATCAACCAAGTAACTCCGGTTCCTTGCACTCCCGATCGCATAGTGGGAAATATAAATTTACGGGGAGAAATTGTGACGCTAATTGATATTCGCAGTGTTTTAAATATGTCTTTAAATATGTTAGAGACTGCAAATTATCTCTCTAAGGCGATCGTTGTTGAAGTGGTCGATTTGGTCGCGGGTATAGTTGTTGACGAAATCTTAGATATTATATACTTAAATGTGTCGGAAATTGCGGCTGTTCCGGCAGCACTGCATTCTGCCAACCGCGAATATCTACGGGGGACAGCTATTTACGGGGAAAAAATGATGGCTATTCTGAACTTGCAAAAACTGCTGACAAAAGGAGGAGTAGTTGTTGATGAAGAGGTTTGAATCCAGAACAGGACTTACGCAAAGCATATCTGTCATGAGTCCAGTGAAGCATCTCGCTTGATGCTTCATTTCGTTCGCAATCCCGATCCAACGCAGAGATCAGAACGGGTAACGAGCGGGACTTAGCATGAGAGAATTATCTTGAAATGCGTCCAGGACTAAAGAAGTTAGTTATGCCACAATACGGTTGAGTTAAGCTCGATCCCCTAGCCCCCCTTCTCAAGGCGGGGACAACAACTTACTCAAAGTCCTCGCAACGATGCGGGGGATGCGACGGGGATATCTGAGGAATAAATAGTTTTAACCCAAGCGTATTGAGTTATACCAAATCCGCTTTTCAAGTGAGATTTGACTAAGCAATCTAATTCGTGTATGCACGTGCTTAAATTAAGGAGAAAAATATGTTTTCTAAGTTAATAAAATTAAATATTAGAAATAGAATGCTGCTGGCTTATGTAGCACCTGCAACTATATACTTGGGTTTTCCCGTCCTAGTTTATACAACTACTAATCAGGTTTTGAATAATTTTGCCGAAGTAGAAAGGATTGAAAATGTAATCAGACACACAAGTGATATGTCCGCAGGTGCTGAACAAATGGTACGCGGAATGCGCGGGTATTTAATTAATAAAAATCCCCAGTTTTTAAATGATTTTCAAACAGGGGGAGAATTAGCTCGGGAGTCGGGGAATAGTGCGGAGTTGAAAATGGAAAATCCTGAACAGAGAATGCGTTTAGAGAAGATGCTAGAGCTATGCAACGAATATTATGACGGTTCTACCGAAATAGTTGCTTTATTACAAAAAAATAATAGAACCGCAGCATTGGCTCTCTTTAACACCGGAAAACAGACACGATTTGTGGATGAATTTGTGGAAGTGAATAAGCAATTTCGCGCACTAGAAGTAAAAGCGATTAAGCAAGCTACAGAAAAAACGAAGCAATCTTTAGTTTTTTTGATCTCGGCATTGGTATTTGGTTCCGTGTTTTTATTGGTGTTAGGTGCGGTTATAGCTTGGGTGATTTCGTCAGGAATTGCCCAAACTATCGATCGGGCAATTAGCTCGATCGCCACTTCTTCCACTGAGATTGCAGCCACCGTGGAAGAACAGGAACGGATGGCAAGTCAGCAAGCAGCTTCAGTAAATCAAACTACTACTACAATGGACGAATTGGGAGCATCTTCTAGGGCGACATCACAGCAAATAGAAACCGCCGTGGTTCAAGCAATGCAAGCTTTGAATTTAGCTGGAGGTGGCACAAAAGCTGTAGAACAAACTTTAGAAGCAATGGCAACTCTGAAAACTAAAGTTCAGGATATCCAAGGACAAATTATAGAGTTGAGCGAACAAACAGATCACATTGGTAATATCTCAACTGTAGTTAGCGATTTGGCAAATCAAACTAATATGTTAGCACTCAATGCTGCTGTTGAAGCAGTGCGGGCGGGAGAACACGGTAAGGGGTTTGGCGTGGTGGCGTCAGAAATTCGCAAACTTGCTGATCGCAGTAAAAAATCAGGAGCCCAAATTAATTTATTAGTTGCTGATATTCAAAAGGCGATTAACTCAACAGTAATGGTAACAGATGAAGGAACTAAAACAGTGGAGTCTGGCGTGAATATTGCCTCAGAAACCGCAGCGGCATTTGCAGGAGTTGCCAATGCCATTAACAATGTGGTTTTGAGCTCTCAGCAAATTTCGCTGAATGCCAAACAGCAATCGATCGCGATCGAACAGGTAGTGCAAGCTATGAACTCTCTCAATCAAGCCGCAGCCCAAACCGCTTGCGGTATCAGTCAAACTAAAGTCGGTACTCAAAAATTGAATGAAGCAGCCTTAGATTTGAAAGCAGTTTTGTAGGAGATCGATGAATTATAAATAGTTCCCAAAAAATGCGAAATATATCCTTAAAAATTAAATCAATTGCTTTGGCGATCGGCCTCGCTACAATTCCAGCGATATTAACGGGAGTAATAACTTGTTTCTTAGCCAATCCGAACCTACTCTCAAATCAGCAGTGTAGTTAGTTGTAAGTTATTATTTGGGAGTTGTTATTTTTACTTTACTACCAATTCCCAATTACCCATACTTGGGCTAAGCGAGCGTACAATTTTCCAATTCCCAATACTTGGGCTAAGCGAGCGTACAATTTTCCAATTCCCAATACTTGGGCTAAGCGAGCGTACAATTTCTCAATTCCCAATACTTAGACTATGCGAACGTACAAGTTACCAGTAACCAATTCCCCGTAACCAATGATGAACAAATTTTTCCAAAAAATGCAACACCGACTGCTCCTCCTCCTAATTTTAAGTACATTGATTCCAGTATCTATTGTTGGTTGGTATGGAATTTCTTCTTCAACAGAAGCATTACAAAACTTAGCATTAATAACCCTTAGTGACAGTGTTGATTCCACCGCAAATCAAATGATTAACAAATTTGAAAATCTGAGAGCTGATATTTTGTTTCTTCGTAAAACTCCCCCAGTCCAGGGAATGATTAGAGCTAGAGAAGGAAATGGAGTAGATAAACAAACTAATTCAACTTATAAAGATTGGGTTTATCGAATGCAACTCACATTTTTATCCCTGATGGAAGCCAAGTCATATTATATGCAATTGCGTTACATAGATAACAGCGGTAAGGAGATCGTGCGCGTAGATTCTGACGGCACAAATATTAAAGTTATTCCAGATTCTCAACTACAAAATAAAGCAGACAGAGATTACTTTATGGCAACTAAGAAGCTAAAATCAGGAGAAGTCTATGTGTCTTCTTTAGAGCTAAATCAGGAAAGGGGGAAAATAGAAATTCCTTACAAGCCAACCATTCGCTACGCAACTCCAATTTTTAATTCCAAAGGAGAAAGACAAGGTATTTTGATTAGCAATGCTCTGGGTAGCACTCTGATCGATAGGGTTAAAAATTTTAATCATGAATTATCAGATCAATCTTTTATCTTAAATCAAGATGGGTATTATCTGGCTCATCCCAATCCGAAAAAAGCATGGGGATTAGAACTAAAAACCAAGGAAAATGTCACAAATGATTATTCAGCAGACATTGTTGCTAAAATAATCTCAGGTGGCGAGGGAAATATTGAGAATAGGGATCTAGTAATTAGCTATAATACAGTTTTTCCCAGCAAACAAAATACCAAGAAATTTTTAGTAGTTGTGGATACTTCACCCAAGAAATTGCTATTCAATTCTATTGATGATCTTCAAAAGATAGCAGCGATTATTGCTATGGTTTCTCTGGCTGTGGTGCTGGGATTTGGATGGTTTTTTCTGCAAAAGATTGTTGCTCTCATTCGGGGGCTGATTTACCAAATCTCGTCATTTTCCCTGGAAATAGAATCTAATATGAGTCGGCAAGAGCAAATAGCAGATAGGCAATTTGTTTCGGTTAATCAAACAACTATAACTCTAGAAAATTTGGGCAGATCTTCTCAGCAAACAGCCGAGCAAGCTGAGTCTGTTGCCATTGCCGCTCGCCAAGCTTTAAATCTAGCCGAAGAAGGTACTAAAAAGGTAGATCTAACTCTCAATCAAATGCTGAATCTTAGAGAAGCTGTGGTGGCAATTTCTCAGCAAAATCATCGACTCGACGACAGCACGAGTCAGATTGGCAATATATCGACTCTCGCAAGTTTGGTTAGCGATTTAGCCAGTCAAACTAATATGCTGGCTCTCAACGCCGCTGTCGAAGCAGTCAGAGCCGGCGAGTACGGTAAAGGTTTTGCGGTGGTAGCAAGCGAAATTCGTAAGTTAGCAGATGAAAGCCAACAAGCAGCACAAAAGATTAATGGTATTATTCCAGAAATTAAGGGCGCGATCGACTCAACGGTGAAAGCAACTGAAGATAGTCGCAAAACGGTTGCAGAAGGGGTAAAAACAGCACAAGATACGGCAGAAGCTTTTACGGGTGTGAGGGAAGCTTGCAATCTGGTGTTTGCTAGCAACCAGCAAATTTCATTTAATGTTAAACAGCAGGCGATCGCGATTCAGCAAGTAGGTGATGCGATGATTTCTATGAAGGAATCAGCGTCTCAAACAGTCAGCGGCATTACTCAAGTAAAAATCGGTACTCAACAACTCACAGAAGCTGCATTTAATCTTAAAGAAGTAGTGTAGTCATGAGTCATTAGTCATAAACTATGAGGCATTAGTTATTAGCAATCGACTGATAATTCAACATAACTATCATTACCAATCACCCATGAGCCATGCTCAATTCCCTATTACTCAACAACATATATGATGATTGAAGATCAAGAACTTCGAGATGTATTTAAAGTCGCTAGTCAAGAACACTTACAGAAACTAGACGACGGATTGCTGTACTTAGAACAACATCCGAGCGACTTAGCTAAGGTAGAACAATTGTTGCGAGAAACCCATTCTCTTAAAGGTGATGCTGGGATGCTAGGCGTAAAAGATGTAGCATCTTTAGCTCATCAAATGGAGCATATTTTGGGAGCTGTCAAGCGGGGAGAAACTCAACTGAATTCCGATATTAGCGATCGACTTTCGCAAGGTTTAGACGCCATGCGAAAACTCGTTAACGAAGCCGTTACCGGCGAAGATTCCGGCGTTAATACTTTTTACATCCTCGCTAGCATGATGGGTGCTTCTAGTGAGTCACAGCCACAGGCAGCAGCCTCAATAGTAGATTCCTCATCTTCACAAGTACCAGAACAACCGTTGGTAGAACTGCAATTTACTGAGCCTGTTACCCCAGAACTAGAAACAAATGTTGAAACTTCTGAAGTCCTTAACTTAGAGAAAAATTCCTCTTTTTTACCACCCCTACAATCCAAGCCCGAATTTCTACTGCAAGCTCAAAACTTGCCTGCACCTTCTGGGCGCGCCACTGAGTCGGCTTTGCAGTCGGCAGTTACTGCATCATCAACCTCATCTTACCGCATTGAAACCATTCGCGTTGCTACTCAAAATTTAGACGATTTAATGACTCAAGCAGGGGAACTTACTGTCACAAAAACTCGGCTAGGACACCGAGTTGCAGAGATCGAACAAATTACAACTTTGTGGGAAGAGTGGAGCCGAGAATATTTTGTAACGAGCTTGACTGTTGATCGGATGCAAATAGATGAAAACGGTATAAAAGCCAACGGTAAATTTAGCCAATTGCAGGATTACTATCAACGTACAGAAGAACGTTTAGAACGTCTCGGAACTTTAGTCAACCGCTTGAGAAATCGAGTTTATGAAGATACTGCCAGACTCGAATTAATCGCTGAGGCACTAGAATCAGGAATTCGCACTCTGAGACTGCTGCCTTTGTCTACTATTTTTAATTTATTTCCTCGAACTGTTCGAGACTTAGCAAAACGGGAAGGTAAAGAAGTTGCATTAGTGATTGAAGGAGGCGACACTACAGCAGATAAACGCATTTTAGAGGAAATGAAAGACCCTTTAATGCACATGATTAGAAATGCGATCGACCACGGCATTGAAACTGTTGAGGAGCGGAAAAAAATAGGTAAACCTCCCGTGGCCACTCTCCGAATTAAAGGCTATAATATTGCTAGCAATATTATTATTGAAGTTGCTGATGATGGCCGGGGACTAAATCTAGAGAGCATTAAACAAACGGCGGTAAAACGTAATATTTGTACGCTTGAACAACTGGCAGAAATGACCGAAACTCAAGTACAAGCTTTAATTTTTACTCCAGGTTTTTCAACCAAGAAATTTGTTACCGAAGTATCGGGTCGCGGGGTGGGTTTAGATGTAGTTCGCACTAATGTTGAAGCCCTAAAAGGTAGTATTCAAGTAGAGTCTTTACCGGGAAAAGGATGCACTTTGAGGCTGCAAATTAGCACGTCTTTAGCTACAGCAAATGTATTAATTGTCCTAGTTGAAGACATTCCTTATGCTCTGCCAGTCGAGTTTGTAGACACGGCACAACAGGTGGCTCAGTCGGAGATATTTGCTATAGAAGGTAAGGAAACTATACTTTCCAATGGTCAGCCTCTGTCAGTGGCTCATCTGACAGATTTACTAGAATTAAACAATAGAAAATGGTGGGACAAAAATAGGAACTTGAGACAGGAAAACGGGAGCGAACTTCAGAGAAAAAATCACAACTACTTCCGAAATTCAACTTCTTCAAAAATGCCTTGTATTGTTTTAAAAGTTGGGGAGGAAAGATTGGGATTATTTGTAGATGCTTTGATAGACGAACAGGATGTGGTGATGAAACCTCAAAGTCAATTGCTGAAACGGGTGCGAAATGTTTCGGGTGCCACAATTCTCGGTACAGGGGAAGTTTGCATGGTACTCAATCCCCACGATTTGATAAAATCTGTACGCCAGCAAGTTTCGTCCCGTGGGGTTTCTGGTGCGCGATCGCAACTTGAGACTGCCAGCAGAAAACAAGTTATACTATTAGCAGAAGACTCGATCGCCACGCGCACTCAAGAAAAGCGCATCCTGGAAGGTGCGGGTTACGAAGTTGTGACTGCGGTAGACGGATTGGATGCTTTCCATAAATTAAAAACTCGCGATTTTGATGCTGTGATTTCTGACATACAAATGCCAAATTTAGACGGTTTGGCCCTGACTATTAAGATTCGGGAGCAAAAAGAATACAGTGAGTTGCCGATAATTTTAGTGACCTCTTTGGCATCGGATGAAGATAAAAAAAGAGGGGCTGATGCGGGGGCAAATGCTTATATTCCTAAAGGTACTTTCAATCAAGATGTGTTGGTAGATACACTCAAAAGGTTAGTTTAGTCATTAGTCATTACTCCTTGGTTATTAGGCATTTGTTATTTACTACCAATTAGCAAGCCCAATGCCCAATGCCCAGTGCACAATTACCAGTGCATCGATGCTGATCCAGGCCCAATACTTTGACTACGCGGTTACTGAGCGACTCGTGCTGAGCTTAGCCAATCGCCCTGCGCGCCTTGCCCGCTAAGCTTCGCCGAAGAGAAGTAAGTCGAAGGGCAGCACAAGTGCCCTATTTCCCATTCCCCATTCCTCATTTCCCATTCCCCATTCCCCATTTCCCAGCAAACTGATGTTATCGCCCATTAAACTATTGTTAGTTGAAGATTCTCCAGTAGTTACGCTCGTCCTCAAACGAATTTTTGAGTCCTCGCCAGACATCCAAGTTGTAGGAACCGCTTGCAACGGATTAGAAGGACTAGAATTAATCCCCAAACTTCAGCCCCAAGTAATCTGCACGGATTTGAACATGGCACCAATGAACGGGTTAGAATTTACGGAAGAAGTAATGAAGAAATATCCGCTACCAATTTTAGTAATTAGTGCTTCAGTACAAGCGAATGATACTCAGAATGTATTTCAAGTGTTAAAGGCGGGTGCATTGGATGTTTTTCCGAAACCGATTGGCGGGTTGGTATCTGATTACGCTCGCCTAGCCAATCAATTAATAGCTAAGGTGAAAATACTCTCAGGAGTTAAAGTATTTACACGGCATCAAAAAAAGATGCCAACAGAAGATAATAATCAAATAGTAAAAATCAACCAAGCACCAGTTCCTAATTACAAATTCTCCAACGAAAATGTTAAATTTTCACCTATTAAAGTATTGGCTATAGGGGCTTCGACAGGCGGGCCGCAAGCACTGTACGCGATTATTTCTAAACTTCCCGCTAGTTTTCCAGTGCCTATAATTTGTGTCCAGCACATCAGTGAAGGTTTTTTGCAAGGATTAGTTGATTGGCTGGGTTATGAATCGAAACTGCCTGTTAAGATAGCTGCTTTTGGAGAATTGCCACAAGCAGGAACTGTTTATTTCCCGCCAGAAAAGCGTCATTTAGAATTGGACGCTCAAGGGCGATTTGTTTATTCAGAAGCTCCTCATGCTGCGGGACACTGCCCTTCTGTAACGGTGACATTTAAGTCAGTAGCTAATTTTTATAGTCGGGCAGCAGCGGGGGTTTTGCTGACAGGAATGGGTAGAGATGGTGCTGACGGAATGTTGGCGATCGCCAGAGAAGGGGGGTTGACAATCGCCCAAGACGAAGCTAGCTGCATTGTCTTCGGAATGCCCAAGGAGGCGATCGCCCTCGGTGCCGCCCAATATGTTCTACCTGTCAGTGCGATCGCCCCCCTACTCTTGGCTAAATTAAAAATTTAGGACTAACCTCGCAAATAGTGCAGAAGGGCCCGCCCCTCGACTTGTTAAAGAAGTCGAGGATCAGAGAGCGCGATCGCAACTTTTTAGTTCATTAATTACTCAAATTACTTCATTAATTACTCAAAACTGATTTTTTTTCCTAAGTCCGATTATTTGATTTTGATAAACTTACCAATTACCTCGCGCAACTTATCAGCATCAAACGGCTTAGTTAAATACTCTGTTGCTCCCGCCAAACGCCCCTGTACCTTATCAAAGGCTCCATCTCGCGCTGTCAGCATTACGATCGGCAAATTCTGAAACTGAGGCAAGCTCCGCACCGTGCGGCAGAGTTCCAATCCGTCAATACCAGGCATCGAAACATCCAGCAACAAAACAGAAATTTGTTCGTGATAAATCGTTGACAAAGCATCCACTGCATTGTCGGTTACGAGAACTCGAAACTCTTTGCTTAAGGCCTGTTTAACAAGTCCTTGCATCACGACGCTATCATCAACTGCCAAAATAGTTGGTACTTGACTGCTACTTGCAGACATATTCTTCTCCCTGTTTATTTATAGTTCTTGAAAATACAAAACATACTTCGTTCAGTTATTTTTAGAGAGTTGCCTCTACCCAATAATTGTCAACTCCGTTGGAGAGTTAGTTGAAGCTTTACCCCTGTTTTTTTACCTCAAACTCGAAAAAAGGGATTGGGAGAGTGGTCGATCGGCAATTACAACAGTTGCAAAATGTGCATCAGGGCCCAGAAACCCTAAAAGGTCGAGTTTGAACAACTATTGTTACAAAGTTTAACATCTTACCAATCTTTTGTAATTCATCTCCTAACTGTAGTTGAACTACCGGCTAAGGCACAGCTCGGTAAAGGACACTGGTATTGTGGCACAAACCCCTGATTTAAATCTACCAGCAAGCCAGCTACCCACGATTAGACAAGTCTGTTAAAATACAATTAAACTGATAAAAAAATTCTAGGTAAGCAATAGTCATATATTTTGGAAAGCTGCTTCCTCCCAACAGAGGCTCTTAGATTTAGAGAGCCGGAGGTATTCAAAAGCATAGTCAACTGGAAGTATAATTTATATAGTCTTAGATCTGGGGTGCTCTAACTCCGATAACTCAAAAGTTTCCCGATCAGTCAAGAGGTTAGTCTGAATTTGGCGCAAGCAACCTGCGCCGAACTTGCGCCCCGAGTCTCCCAGCACAGAATTCATAGCTTGTTTTTCAAGGGAAGTATTGAGAAGGGCGGTTGCCAGCAACTAAACGGGCAGTTACACATGATGAAAGCACCCTTGCCTCTTGGTAAAAAAGTGTTCAAGCTCCATAACATTGATTTGTATCAGCTTCTTGGCTCTGATCCAGAGGCTTGCTTGGACAGTTTGGTTAGTTTGGCAGCTCATATCAGCCGAAGTCCTATTGCTTTCTTGAGCTTGATTGACGGTAACCGCCACTGGTTGAAGTCGCAGTTAGGTATCGATCGAACTTTGGCCCAGCGTTACCTGAATTTTTGCGATCGCGCCCTAGACCCAACTCCCGAAGATTTCCCCCAGAGTTCAAACTCAAACTCGGAATTTGACCGGGCAATTTCCCTGCAACAACCGCCCGTTGCTCCCGAATTTGCGATCGAACTTCCTATAAATTCCTTTAAAGAACTGCCTGCCGCCATTGTTCGAGACGCTTCCACAGATATGAGATTTGGCGATCATCCGCTGATCGTTTTCTACCCCTTCGTGAAATTTTACGCCGGAATCCCAGTTGTTAGCTCAGAGGGGCAGGTGCTGGGAGTGCTATCCGTCATGGACTCGGTGCCGCGAGACTTGACAAAAGAAACGATAGAAGCTATGCAAGCTTTGAGTCGGCAAGTTGCGAGTTTGGTGGAGTTGCGCTGGCAATTAGTCCAAGCCCAGAAACAGTTGCCAGAGGTAGAAGATATCACCTCGGAGAACCCGCAAATCTCGGAGTTAGTTCCTGGCTCGAACCGCGACAGCTTGTGTGCCGTCCATACGCCACAGAGCAGCATGAGAATATACGCAACAAAAGAGCTCCCAACGCTGGGGGAAACAGGCAAATCTCAATATGTGTGGGAAGCTTCAGCGGGCATCGGACACGCGGACGATACCCAACAAATCCGAGAAATCGTTGCCGGCCCCCGCGACACCTCCGATCGCCAACTAACGGCAGCGTCCCTACAAGAGCGATCGCGCTTGGGAACCCTGCAAGCTAAAGTCGGTGCAGCCCTCGGACAAGGCGGGAAAATATCGGTCATCCTCAACCGCTGCACTGAGGCAATGGTAGAGTACCTCGACGCCACAGGGGTGAGCATCTGGACTTTTAACTTGCAGACAGAGCGGTTAGAATTGCAGGCCAACTCAGGACTTAGCAGCCAAGAGTGGGCACCGGAAATAGAAGATTGGGTGCGAACAGAAGCCGGAAACCTCCAAACGGCTCCTGTGTGCCTACTGTCGAACCCGTCTCTTTGCACCATTGCCTATCCGCTGATTGTGGAAGAGCGACTGGTGGGAGTGATGGCTCTGTGCAGTAGCGCTTTGGCAAGCGAGGGAGCGCTAGAAGTTCTCGGCTGCATGACTAACGCCATCGCTGTGGCGATTGATCGCCACGCAGCCCGAGAAGAATTGTTGAGCCGCCGGGAAGGCTTGCTGTTCGGCCTCGCCAGCCAGATGCGAAATTCCCTCGACCTCGACAAAATTTTAGATACGGCTGTCAACGAAATTCGCAGCTTGTTACAGGTTGACCAGTGCTACTTTTTGTGGTATTCCATCTCGCGAGACGGGCAGCCAAGCTTTGCAATCACCCACGAAGCGGCAAATCCCGAAGTGAAAGACCGGCTTACAGAATACCCGATCGAACAAGTAACCCTGCTGGCCGAGAAAATTTGCCACCGCCAAACGCTCCGGATTGGCGACGCGGCAACAGCACTCTGCATCGAACAGCCGACGCGAGATTTTTTGACCAGTATCGGGATTGTTTCTAACCTGCTGCTGCCGCTCAAGACTCGCTCCGGTCAAATGGGGGCTGTAGTTTGCAACCATTACAGCAGCCACCGTTCCTGGGCGACGAGCGAAGTGGAATTGCTGCAAGCGGTGGTGGATCAACTGGCGATCGCGATCGACCAAGCCGAACTCTACGCCCAAACCCGCGCGGCAGCCTTAGCCGCCCAAACTCAAGCCCGCCAACTGACGGAAACTTTGCAGCAGTTGCAGCAGAAAGAAGCTCAGCTCATCCAAAACGAAAAAATGTCCTCTCTCGGTCAAATGGTCGCCGGCGTCGCCCATGAAATTAACAATCCGGTTAATTTTATTTACGGCAACTTGACTTATTGCAAGCAGTACATGAAAAATCTGCTGGATTTACTGCACTTGTATCAAAAGCATTACCCGGAGCCTTGCCCCGAAATTCTCGACAAAAGCGAAGAAATCGATGTTGATTTCATAGTGCCGGATTTGCTGAAAATTCTGTCTTCAATAGAGATGGGAACTGAACGCATCCGCCAAATTGTCCTGTCTCTGCGGAACTTCGCGCGGCACGACGAAGCAGAAATGAAGCTGGTGGACATTCACGAAGGAATTGACAGCACGCTGCTGATTTTGCAGAGCCGCGTCAAGTCAAATGGGCTAATACCGGGAATTGAGGTAATTAAAGACTACGGTAACTTGCCGAAGGTAGAGTGCTATCCCGGACAGCTCAACCAAGTATTTATGAATATTTTGGCGAATGCGATCGACTCTTTGGAAAATCAGCCTCCACCCAAGACGATCAAAATCTCGACGGCGGTGGTGAACCCAAACTCGGAGGCTGATGAGTCAGGAAAGTCAAGCGGTCAAGTTGTGGTGATTCGGATTCAAGACAGCGGGCCCGGATTGGCCGAAAAAGCTAAATGCCACTTGTTTGACCCTTTCTTTACCACTAAACCTGTGGGCAAGGGTACGGGACTCGGCTTGTCTATTAGCTACCAGATTGTGGTGGAAAAACACGGAGGAAGCTTGAACTGTATCTCGAAACCAGGACAGGGAGCGGATTTCAGGATTGAAATCCCGGTAGCTCGCCCCCGTGCGATCAGAGCATAAACCTGCGGGCGATCGCTTCCAAAAACATTTTTAAAATTTTCTTGTCAAAATGCTTGACAGATTGCTGTGTTTGAATGTTAAGATAGTGAAGGTTAAGACGTTGGGGCGTCGCCAAGTGGTAAGGCAGCGGGTTTTGGTCCCGCCATTCAGAGGTTCGAATCCTTTCGCCCCAGTTAAATTGTGTCAGGTCAATCAATTGTTTAACTCATCGTTGAGAGTTAGCGATCGACCGACGGGAGACAAACAACTTCCTAACTACAAATCTAATTAGGACTTACTCACAGGATATAAGAAACTGGGTTTCTTGCTGCGGGTTTTACCTAAAATCCTAGATTTGTGGTCAAGAAATTGGTTTTTTTGGTCGCCAGTGCCCATTTTTCGCAGAAACCGTTGTTTGTGCGTAATCTCACTTCTGACTGCGCCGAAATAGTATAGCAGAAGGAAGAAGGAAGAATCAATAAAATCAATCGTTTCAGCCATTAACAGCGTCCTAACCGTCGGGCGCGGTTGCTATAAAATCGAGTTAACATTCAACACTCATATCAAATCCGGTTGCATTGGAATGATTAAACCAATCTTGATGCAGAGAATACAGAGGAAGAGAACAGAGAGATGAATAATTCCGATGCAACCGGATTTGAGATCAACCATCCTTCAGTTTTTCAACTAATAGTCAACATTCAACAAGCCCTACTCCATATCACTGCAAAGTGCTGGGGCCACGAGCGTTTAGCCGATCGAAAACGTATCGGGAAATGGCCGGAAAAGCTGTTTCGTCCTTGGCATAAGCCGGATCGTCTGCGAAAACAACTAAGATATAAATCGCGCGATCGTCTAAAGTTCTGACAAAGGCCGCTTCGCTGCGGGATTTGGAAGTATAGCCTACTTTGGAACCAAAATAAATATTAGTTGGTAAAGATTCGCCCAGAAATCCTTGTATCGAATTGCTAGGGTCATTTTTCCACGCCTTGGGGTCTAAGTCTCTCGTTAGCAAGTAAGCCATTTTGCGGCTGGCGACGCTGGAAACGGCTTGTCTAGTATAGATTTCATATATTAATCTGGCGGCTTGGTCGGTAGTTACTTGATTACGAATCGGCTGAGAAGCATCGCCCCGCAATTGCAAGTCGCGACCGATTGGTCCTTCTTGTCTTAAATAGTATATGGGATAATTTTTGGTGCTTATACGAAGATCATTGTAGCCTGCAGACTGGAAAAATGTGTTAATTTGAGTGCGCTTTTTCAGCCATGTTTGCAACTCTTCTCCTGCGAGCCGTCCGCCGGATTTTGTATCTGTGATTTTGTCTAAAAGCCTGCTAGCAGAATCGTTGTTGGAGATGCGAATCATTTGCTCCAGGTCGTTTTTAAAGGCAGATTCTTTTTGCGTAATGAGGCCTTTTTCAATGGCTGAGTAAAACGCTGCCATCCAAAATAACTTGGCAACACTAGCGGGAAATCGGAGAGTTTGATTTTGATATCCGGCGAAGGTGTGAGTTTTGGAATTGCTAACATCAAATAAGGTAATTGATAGCCGTTCTGCAGGCAATCCTTTGCTGGTTGCAATTTTCACAGATTCATCAACAATCCCTTGCAATTCTTGAGAGTAAACGGGATTGGGAGGTGTTTTGATGTTGTAGCTAAACGTAGGCTCGCTTTGACGATCGGCTAAATTTTCCGATGGTTCAATTGTCGGAGGCGAGAGTGCTTCTTGAGGCGAGACGGCCTGTTGAGCCAAGATGACTGGCGGTTCTGGGGGACGGCGAATTCTGAACGGTATTGTGACAATCCAACCGATCGCGATCGCCCCGGCGATTAAACACAAAATGTTACGGTATTTTAGCCGAGAAAATTTCGTCCTCACTCGGCGACGAGAAGGCACTGGGCTTTCGCTGCTTTGGCGTCGGCGTCCGACTGGGCGCTGGCTGCTTTGGGGTCGGGATTGGATTAGACCTGTTGCATGAATCTTTGCTCGATCGGTCAACCGCAGATACAAGGGAGATGAACGCAGATTAACCCAGATAATTTCAAGAATTGAGAGCGACTTTTGAAAGAGGTCTATGGGGCGTCGGGTCTGGATTGGGCGACGAGATGGGACTGGGCGCTCGGTGCTTTGGCGTCGCGACTGGACTGGACGCTCGGTGCTTTGGCGTCGGGACTCGATTGGGCGTTGGGGCCCGATGGGGCGGCGTCGGCGTTCTACTTGCATTACAGTTTTGTGCTATCAAACTCGCACGATCAGTTTATAATAGGGCGGCATCTAAATGACAAGTGTATCGATCTAGTCCGCTGTTGCCAATTTTATCGGTCTACTAGGCTGATTGAGACTTCTAGTAATTGTAAAATGTAATTGTAAAATTTTCAGGATAGCACTGAGTTGAAGCAAAATCCTTTGAAAAACATGAGAAATTTTTGGAGTCTGGCTGTTTTGGGATTTGCGATCGTCGGCGTGAATAACTCTTTGATACCTGATGTTTGGGCATTTCAGTCTCAATCTGCTACGGGATATGTTGTCGAGCGACAAACAGCAGGACAGGGCGCGGATTTAGCGTTTTCCTTGACGGGAAAAAGCGAAAATCGGGAAATAACAAATAACCAAACTGTTTCCAGTTTTCCGAGTATGTTTTGGGACTTCAACAATTTAGCGGAAATTTCCTATTCCGAATTGCTGAAGGTGCTGGCGAGACGCTCGGACTCAAATAATACGGAGAGAGAAACCGTTGCACAACCTGAAGACATAGCACGTTTTGAAAAGGTTGTACAGTATGCAAAACAACAAAATTTGCACGATCGCTCGATGGGAGAAATCGTCCAGGCGATCGCCGATAATTTCCTAGGAAAGCCCTACGCCGCGGGTTTGCTGGACAAATCCGGCGAAGAAAAGTTGCTCATAACTTTGAATAAATTTGATTGCGTTTTGTTTGTAGAAACCGTTTTGGCGATCGCGAGGGGCGTAGCAGTACAAGATTACGACTATCAAAATTTTGTAAATCGCATAGAAGAACAGCGGTATTTAAACGGTAAAATCAACGGTTATTGCAGCAGATTGCACTATTTTTCCGACTGGATTAACGACAATCAAAAACGGCAAACAGTAGAAAATATCACGGCTGAATTAGGCGGAGTGTCCATGAATAAAACACTAAATTTCATGAGCCAGCACCGCAGCAGTTACCCGCAAATGGTCAAAGACGAAGCAACTTATCAGTGCATAGTCAGCCAAGAAGCAGAATTAGCAAAAACTACTGTTAATTACATTCCGACAAATCGGATAAAAAGTGTTTATTCTCAGTTAAAACCAGGGGATATTGTAGCAGTAGCTACGGATGTTAAAGGATTGGATGTCACGCACACAGGTTTAGTTTACCGCAATGCTGACGGCAATATGGGCTTAATTCACGCTTCGCCGGCTGGGGAGGTGACAGTTGCTTACGACTTGCAGAGATATATTAGGAGAGTCGAAAGTGCGATCGGCATTGTAGTCGCTAGGGCCAAAACACCTGATTAAATTAGTTTGTACTCCTAGGGTGCATCAGCTTGCATTATTTTAGCTGAAAATTTAAAATTTCTGTGCTGACGCACCCTATAAACTCTCTTGTGGGGTGGGCACGCGAGCTCGCCCGGAATATACAATTTCAATGCACAACAGCTTATTGAACAATTTCGCTGCGAGATACCTTACTACTTCTAGCAGGATTTGGCGTTAATTCCGGCGGCGAAACTTGAACACTTCCCCACTCATTCAAAAAGCTTTTCAGCAAAACCTCTTGCTGAGTGCGAAATGTCTCGACATTTGCCCCTCCATTCATAATCACAAACCACACAGTTTCTTGTTTTTGAGTTGGCAGGGCTCCGCCCAAAGCGCTAACATTATCCAACGTGCCAGATTTGACTACTGCTAATTTGGGAAGCGCCCGTTCTGCCAGTATTCCTTGATCTTTCCCAACTACAGTTAAGACATCCGCAACTGTCATGCTGTAAGGTTCAAGATAGCGTTCTAAAGCTATAAATAACGCGCAAGCAGCCCGGGGAGAAATGAGATTTTCTTCGCTCAATCCCGAACCGTTGACGAGTTGAATTTCTGCGGGAGGAACTCCGGTTGCTGCTGCTGCTTTTTGCGCGACTGTTTTGGCGCCGCCGACAGTATCAGCTAGCATATCTGCCATGAGATTGTTGCTGTACTGATTCATTTTTTTGATCAGTTCGGTAAGGGGCAAAGAATAATGTTTGACTAAAGGCTGCACATCGTTGGGAGATGCTGGCAAAACTTGTACAGTACCCTCAATGGCTATTTGGGGTTTCGGCGTATTGGGAGGCAGGGTTTGATACTGGGCGGCGGCTTCGCTGGGCCAGATTTGACTGTTCAATCCTTGTTTGAGCAATTCTCCCGATTTGAGGGGATCGAGTTCAAAGTTCATGTAAAACTTATCGACAATTATCAAATTGCCACTGACTCGCTTGATCCCTTTTTGATTTAAGGCGTTACCGAGGGCGATCGCCTCTTCCCATACAAACAACGGGTCGGCGTTTCCCTGTACAATTAAATCGCCTTTTAATACGCCGTTTTCAATTTTTCCCGTTGTACCAATTAAGGTGATAAATTCATGTTCCGGCCCGAATTCTTGCAGGGCTACCAGAGATGTTGCTACTTTGGTAATAGAAGCGGCTGACAGAGGAACTGTACCTTGATGATTGGCTAGCAAAGTATTGCCAGATTGCATCCAGACGCCTTGGTTTTCTTTGGCAAAACCTTGGGCTGCCAACCCGTTAAGATATTGCTGGATTTTGGTATTTGTGGCGGTTTCGGGATTGCTAACAGAGACTATTAAGGGCTGAGGTTGACTTGGTTTAACTGGGGGCGGAGAAGATTCAGCTACAGGAGTGGGAGATGCAAGTTGAGGTGATTCAGTAGCTGCACATCCGGCAATAATTGTGAGAAGGGCGATCGAACTCGCAGCAGTTAAGTAGGGGTTTTTCAGCATTACCTTAATTTTTTTCATCAAATGTACGATCGTCTGTTCGGCACGCCCGATGGAAATTTTAGCACTAGCCAGCGCGTTGTAGAGCCTCCGCATCTGCGTTACCAGAATTGCGAACTGCTAACATTACCTCTCTTCTTCTCCATCTTCCTTCGCGTTCTTCGCGTCTTCGCGGTTCGTTCAATAGAGATTGTTTAAAGACTGCGGAATTTTATACCAATAGTCCGGACTGTTTTTAGTTCGTAGTCTGAAACCCTCGATTTTTCGTTGGTAGCTCGATTGCCTTGGAGCAGGGAAACCCTTATTCTACGGTTGGTAATCAAAAACTGTCCGAAGTATTGAAATCTAAAATCTAAAATCTAAAATCTAAAATAGTCTGATCTTCAGCGCCTGGGGCCTTCACCCCAGGCCGATCGCTCTCACAAATTTTCGATAAACTGGTTTATCCGGCCATACTCCCTATACTCAGCGGCACCATTTCGCCGTGCATCGTCAGGCCTAATAACATCGGCCCGCCCGGTCGAATCAACTCTCCTGTAAGCGCGCAGCGTTCCTCCTGCTGTGCTGTGGCATTAATGCTGGCTCGAATATCCGATCGAGAAAACATCTGGCGATACTCTCCAGACTTCTGCTGCACGTAATTCCAGAGCAAATCTCGAATCAAAGCTTGATAGCCTTGATTGCCCGCGAGCTCTTTAAGTCTCTCCTTGAGCTCTCTTTCTAGTCGAATGCTGGTGACTTCCATTTCGGTGGTTGAGGTTCTAGGTAGGGTATGCATAATTTTTTCTCCGTGACGGGTGGACATATGTGTAATATCAGTGTAGTATGTTTACAGCTAGATTGAAAGCCTCTTAACCACCTTCTGCCTACAGTGAAATTTCTCCCCACCTACTCCACCTATCAACTGAAGTGCGATCGCCCCACAGGTCACTCCGAGTCGTTACAGCACGTCTTTAGCACGGGTTTTGCGACTGTCGCAGCGACCTCGTGGGCGGGCTTGGGCCTAATTAAACGCGGTTATAGTGGATTAGAACAAATTGCAGAAATTAATTACAACGAGGTAGACCGGGACGGTCTGCAAGTGGCACAGCCACATCGAGATACGCGAAGCGGGAGGTACAGCTAAACGACTGTACCAAGACAGGATGAAAATTTGCATGAAAGCAGTTTTTCTAGCCCCCGCTTCTAAGTAAGAGAAGCGGGGGCATTTGATTGGATATTTGAGAAATTCGATCCGCTTGGGGAACTGGGAAAAAACCAGATGTAGCCAATGCTGACGAAGCAAGCAAAATTCAAAATTCAAAATCTAAAATCTAAAATCCAAAATTGATGAGGAGGAGCAAGCCGTGACCGTAGTAACTGATGTATTGAGGCAATCTGTGGTGGTGTTTTCTCAGAATTACCTACCAATGAGCCGTGTCAACATCAAACGGGCGATCGTACTGTTGGTAACAGGCAAGGCTGAACCTCTCGATTTTAGCATCGGCAACGGCTGGCTGGTGCGATCGCCCAGCACCAGCATCCACGTACCCGAACAAATCCGCTTGACTTTTGGTAACAGGGAACGCCTGTGGAAAGTGCCCCCGGTCAATCGCCGGGAAGTTCTGCGCCGCGACGCTCATTCTTGCCAATACTGCGGTAGCAATCGGCATTTGACGCTGGATCACGTGATGCCTCGATCGAAGGGCGGCCCGCATACTTGGGACAACGTGGTGACTGCTTGCGAAAGGTGCAACTCTCGTAAGGGTGATCGAACTCCCATAGAAGCTGGAATGTCTCTGCGAACTAAGCCGAAGGCTCCTATACACCCCACTGTTGCTTTTGCCGAACTGTTTTGGCACGAATACCAAATTGGGGAATAGGGCATGGGGCATGGGGCATGGGGCAGGGGGGATTGGTAATTGGTAATAGCTAATAGTTAATAGCTAATTCAGTCCTGTAATTGAAAAGGATTTTAGTTCGGAATAGCAAACTTTTCATTCCGACCTATCCAATGCCCGATGCCCGATGCCCGATGCCCAATTCCCAATTCCCGATGCCCAATTCCCAATTCCCGATTTTCAATTTTAAACTTTCAATTCCAAATTTAGGGCTGTCAATATGCTGAAGTTGACTTACACTGAAACGGGCTTTAACCTAGAGCGTTTGGCTCAATCTCCCGAACAGTTAGTGGCGCTGCGAGTTGTGCTGGCTATGCGAGTTGGTCAAAGCATCAGCGTCGAACCGAGCACTGCGGCATTTTTGCTGCCCGCGAATTTGCCGGCGCTGTCTCTGTTGGAATCTGAGGCGCGCCGAAACGACAATGATGCGATCGAGCTTTGTGTTGCGGATACTGACTTTGTAGAAGTGACTCTGCGCGGTACGTGGATTTCTGAGGCGTCTGAGGGGGCTGACGGCGTGTTTGCGACTGTGTTGGGCGATCGGGTGGAGCTCTTGCTGCTCAAACTCTGGCTCGAAACTCAGGCTGCTGCGGAGGTTGTCGGGGAAGTCGGCGATTAATATCGGATGTGGAAGGAAGAGGGAAAAAGGAAGAGGGAAATATTTTCTTCATATCGGACTCCCCCACTTTTTCCCCTTCTGGCGATCGTCAGTGGCGCACTCAATTCCATTCTCCTTGCAGCCCAAAAGCGGCCCAATAATAAGGAGATTGCCATTCTGGAAGCTGTAGCACTTCGATTTGCGCCGATCGCAGTGCCGCAGCAGGCGGCAATTTATCTTGGAGCATTTTTTTGTAAAATCGTGTCATCAACTCAGAAGTTACTGGATCGTCAACACTCCACAGAGAAACCACCACACGCGGCGCCCCCGCATACATAAACCCTCTCGTCAAACCCACCAACCCTTCTCCTTTAATGTCTTTTCCCAAACCCGTCTGACACGCACTCAGCACCACCAACTCAGCCGGTAAATTGAGATTAAAAATATCATTCAGTCGCAAGTAGCCATTTTGTAACGTACCTTTCTCATCAACCAAAGAAAGCACCAATCCCGATAATTCGGGATGTTTGCTATTAGCAAATCCGTGCGTAGCGAAATGAACAATGCGATATTGAGATAAATCAGGATCAGTTGTTGTGGTACGATTAGCCGTAAAGTCAAGCGCTTGTTTTTCCAAATCATCAGGAACCAAAGCCAAGATTTGCTGAGCTTCAGTTCGCGTGAAAGGTAGGCGAGTCCAATAAATGTTAGCCTCAGAGGCCGATCTCTGTAATTGTTGCGCTTCCACTGGCAGATTTTCAACAGTTTGATTCTTGGTTGCAGGCGATGTACTCGTGCCTTTGAGCCGTTCGTCGTCCGGGCTAAAAACTGGATCGGCAAACAAGGCGATCGTCTTTGGAGCCTGTTGACGAGTCGCCATATCCCGCCGCAGAATAGCTAAAGTTGAGGCAGAAGGCAGATTAACAATTTCATGCTTAACTATTAGCGGCGCTTCAGATTTTTCCAGCGTAAGGGCGCCAAAAGGGATGTATTGCAAGGCTCCATCCGCAACAATTAGCAAGCGCTTGTTGCCCAACTCAGAAGCAACTGGAGCGAGGATCATTTGGCTTATAAGTGCAGCAGATTCGGCAACCATTTGAGGAGAGGTTCTCGTGGTATCTTTGGTTAAAGTATCGCGGAAATTCTTAGCCGTAGCTTCAATCTCGGTGCGAGAAGGAAGTTCGTAACTGGTGAAAGAAGTTTTCGTCACCGCCCACAAATAACTGCGCTCCTCACCCAAAGAATATTCTAAAAGTAGCGTTTTGTCATCGATTACCTGTTGTTGAATTTGTTGCAAGTTGAGAGGTTCGGGATATTTGAGAGCAGCGTAACGAGGACTGTTGGCGCGAATTTTAGCTTCTATTTGAGCGAGTTCCTTGAGAACTGTGTCGATTTTTTGTTGAACTTCCTCCCGAGCTTCTTGCGTAGATTGAGCGATGACAATTTGGTATTTGCGAGTCTGAAAATCACTAAGTTGTTGTTGCAAATTTTGTTCTTGTGCTAGCAGTTGCGGGTCAACACCTTGGCGAATATTTGCGCTGGCTTCGCTGAGGAGTTCAAGCAGACTGCGGGCACGGGCACGTTCGCTAGCATGAAAGGCTTGTGCGTCGTAACCTCGATCGGGATTTTTCTGGTGCAGTTGCATCAACAAATCGATGTAAAACTGGTAATAATCTTGGTTGCGGGCAAAGTAAGACTGGCGCAGTTCTTGGCTAGCGATTTGGGTGCGGAGGTTTTCAATAATATTAATGGCGGTTTCGATTGGTGTTTTGGCGGCGGCGAGGTTATTTTGTTGGCGGTTTAAGATGGCAAGATTGTAGAGGATGTGCGCTTCTTCTGTTTTGTAACCGAGTTGTTGGGATAGAGATAAAGCTTGGTTATAGTTTTCAAGGGCGGTAGAATTCTGCCCTAAAGCAGCTTGTATTTTCCCCATTTGGTTGAGGACTGTGGTTTCTTTTACTTGGTCGTTTAAGTGTCGGGAGATGCTCAGGGCTTGGTTGTAGGCATTCAGGGCCGTTGACCATTCTTTTGAAGCGATGTAGGTGCTACCAATGCCAGTTAAGGCAGTAGCTTCGGCTGCTAAATTACCTGCTGGTCTGGAGATTACCAGGGCTTTGTTGTAGGAGTCTAGGGCATTTTTCCTGTTTCCTGTAGCAGCGTGAATATCACCAATAGACCTCTTGCAAAAAAAATCTATGTTATAATTAAAGGTTTTGAATTTTAGATCTGAAAGCTAACTCATAATTG
>NZ_JAUBSD010000049.1:38862-46388 GCF_036704575.1 Microcoleus sp. K5-D4 | reverse complement strand
ATAGCTGGTATTTATAATTATGAACTTTCTTTGAAGACAAATTAGCCATCGCCTGAGACTTTCGCAAGAGGTCTACTATAATATAATTATGCCCGAAGTCCAACCGAGAGAAATTCAGCGTTATACGACGCCAGATAACAAAGTGCCTTTCGAGGAATGGTTTAATTTTCTCCGAGATGGCAAAGCTAAAGCTAGAATTAGGTTGAGATTAGACAGAGTTCAACTCGGCAATATCGGAGATTATCGATTTGTTGGAGAAGGAGTCTATGAATTAAAAATAGATTATGGCCCTGGATACCGAATCTATTTCGGACAAGTCGGCACAACTATTATCCTGCTTTTAATAGGTGGGGATAAAAGCACTCAAGACCGAGACATACAGCAAGCTATCAAATACTGGACTGATTACAGGAGTGAAGATAATGCCTAAAAGTTTACCTTACCATCCCTTTCTAATAGAATCTCTCAAAAAGCCAAGAGATTCTGCTATGTATCTAGACGCTTTTTTTGAAGAAGAAAACCCGGAGTCAGAACTGCTAAAAATGGTACTTAGCAATGTAGCAGAAGCTCTTGGCAAACAGCAGATGTCTCCAGAACAATATGAATTGCACTTAAAAAAACTGGATGAATTGCTTTCGCAGCAAGGAAGTGATGCGATTTATAATCTGGGAACTTGGCTGAATGCTTTGGGATTGAAACTAACAGTTGCTGTTTGTACTGATACAGAGGATAATACTGCAAATGCTGAAACGCGATCGCACTTAACTGTCTAGCCCAAGGATACAATGCCCAATTTTAAATACTCGTCGCTGATTAATGCCACTGTTGAAGCAGTCTGGAACTTTCACGAAAGGCCCGACATTCTGCAACTTTTGACTCCGCCTTGGCAACCGGTGAAAATCATTCGACGCGAAGGGGGACTCGATGTGGGTGCTGTATCAGAATTTCGCCTGTTATTGGGGCCGATTCCTGTAAAATGGGTGGCGACTCACACTGAGTGCGAACAATATCGCTTGTTTGTTGATGAACAAACTGAGGGGCCGATGGCAAGTTGGACTCACCGACACGAGTTTACCTCAGAAAATGGCAAGACTAGATTGACAGATGCGATCGCATTTTCGATACCGGGCGGCCCGATTGTCGATTTGTTGTTAGGTTGGTGGGTGGAAATGCGGTTAACAGATATGTTTCGCTACCGCCACGAAGTCACAAAAAGAGAGTGCGAAAAAGATGCAAACAACGGCTGAATATTACTGTGCTTTCTGCGGCGAACCGAGTACAACTTTTGTTGATATCAGCGGTGGTATGGAGCAATCATATATCGAAGATTGTCAGGTTTGCTGTCGCCCGAATGTTCTTTATGTCAGAATAGATGAAGATACCCTGGATATTGAAATAGATACTGACTATCAAGAATAAGTGACTATCAAAATGTATAAATTGCCTTTGATTCGGACTTGGTAGAATTTATAAATCTTGAAGCTGCTGCTTCTACGAAAGCCTGAAAAATTCGAGAGTTGAACGAACAGTTAGGTGACATTTCCGGGTGCCATTGAATTGCTATCATCCAAGGGTGATAACAGTGTTCCATTGCTTCTACCAAAGTGTCAGGTGCATTGGCTACTATTTGCCAATCGGATGTTACCTTCCGCACTGCTTGATGATGCCAGGAAACAACTGTTGTTGAAGTTTTTCCCATAATTTTTGCTAGCCGACTGTTTGGCTCAATTTCAATGGTATGCTCGATCGCACGTGGGGGAATTCCCGATCCGTGATTAACCTCGTCTCCGTAAGCATCCGGTACGTGAATCACCAAACTGCCACCGCTGGCTACGTTCAACATTTGCATTCCCCGGCAAATCCCCAACACAGGTATGTCAGCCTTCAAAGCTAGCTTTGCTAAGTTTAATTCAAAATTGTCGCGTTCTGCATTAACCGAGTAAACTGTGCGATCGACATAACCGCCATAAAGTTCTGGGTTGATATCTCCGCCCCCGGAAAAAATCAAACCATCTACTGCATCCAAAATACTAGCCGGATCTAATTGATTGGGCGGCAGTAAAATCGGAATGCCACCAGCCGCCTGAACTGCATCAATATAAGTTCCATTTAAGCGATATTCGCCTGCTGGACAGCGGTTGTATGTTGTGATGCCAACGATAGGAAATTTTTTCATTTGCTAGAGATTGGGAGATAAGTATTTAGATTAATACTCAGATTTTGCACTATTTGTAATCAGTGTTTCATGGGCGGGCAACTAGGAGCAACGACCCACAATAAAACTTACTTATTGTTATGAAACAGGCATCTTGCCTGTTTCTTGTCTGATTACTTGTGATTAATTCCTACATTACACTGAAACTTGCCTGCACGGCTGTCTAATTCGTAACAGTTTCAGTATTAGTTTCCGGCAGCGGTTTGCGCGTGCACAGATAAGCCAGCGGCCCGAACAGTGGTACTAATGTTACTGCCCAAAATGCTGTAGAGTTCTGCATTCCTCGGCGCGCCATATCGTCTCGTAATAAGGCAGGAAATAGCAGGCAAAGCATACAAAAATCTAAACTCATTACATGGATAAAGCGGCTAGTCTGCCACTGCTGAATAAAATCAGACCAATCACCTTTTGTCAAGCCAAAGGCAACTAAACCAACAGCAGCTAATGTTAAGAAAATTCCCGTAAAAGGGGAGTCTAATATCTTTAAAAAGATATTTTTATGACCGGCAAATTCTGGATTCGGTTCGCGCAGGGCTAAATAAGGCAGCAAGGCAACGGCGCCGACGCCAAAGGATAAAGTGGCAAATAACCATGCAGGTATTTTCTGGCCCCTGCCGTCAGCAAATAAGACGCAACTGTAGATGAGCGGCCAGACTCCCATGAGGTTGAATAACGCTACAATTAAAGGGTTGATGTCTGCTATTTTGCCTGTGGAAATATTGGTAATTAGTGTGATGGTTTTTTCGGGGCTGTCGGGTGGTGCAAATACAAAGGCGTAGGTGATAAATGCAATCCAAAGCAGCCAAAATCCCATTTTTCTGAACATAGTTAGTTTTTCTTACTTCTGATATTACTATAGCAAGCTTCAATGGTTTTTGAATAAGACTTTTTTTATTTACCGCAGAGGACGCAGAGGACACAGAGGAAGAACGGAAAATATCTGAATGTATTGCTATTTGGTATTGCGGGTTTTGGGCAGATTGCTAAATTTTTGCATAAATTGGCGATCGATCCAATCTTTCCAGTACCACAGCAGCGCCGATTCCCACATGAAAGATCCGCGAGATGCGATCGCCCTTTTATTCCCAGTACCAATTAACCCTAAATATTGTTGCTGCGGTGCAAAGGGTTTCAGCGGTTTTTCCAATAAAAACTGCTGCAAGTTTTCAAACAGCGGTTTGCCCTGACGCACGGCAAACACGCCTGCTTTGGGACGGGGATAATTAACCATCGCAGCGATATCGCCAGCCCCAAATACGTTGGAGTGAGAGACTGATTGCAGGCAATCGTTGACTTGCATAAAGCCGTTTGAGTCGGCTGCTAAACCGGATTCTTTTATCCAATTGGCTGCCGATGCTTGTGTTACCCAAAAAATGTGATCGCACTCTAATTCTAAACCTGATTTACAGGAAATTTGGTAATCGGTAGGGAATTGAGGATTGGTTTCTCTCTCAATCTTTTTTACGGCACAGACTTTTTCCTTTAAATGCAATTGAATGCTGCGACTGATGAGAATTTCTTGAAGGCGTCGGCGCACCCGATGGTTATGTGCAGGCATTAATTCAGCACCGCTGTGAAACAAATGAATTTCTGATGATAAATTTTCTAAATTTTCTTCCCTTTTCGTTCTTACCTCTTCCTTCCCCAATCGAGATTGCATATTTAATGCTAATTCTACGCCGCCTGCACCGCCGCCTACAATGGCTATCCGCAGAGGTTTTTGGGGATGGTTTGCTCTTTCGGAAATTAACTGATTCCAGCTAGCTAAAAACTCCGGTACGGGTTTAGCTGCAATTGTATATTCTGCTGCACCCGGTACAGATAAACTCGCAGGATTGCTGCCGATATCCACAGAAAGCAAGTCAAAATTAACCGGAGGGCGAGTTTGACAAATAACTAAGTTTTTGTTAAAGTCGATCGCGATCGCCCGATCAACCAATATTTGACACCCGGCAAATTCAGCGAGCGATCGCAAATCGATGTGACATTCATCATAATCGTAAAACCCGGCAACGTGTCCCGGCAGCATCCCCGAATAAGGCGCGTGCAGCACGTCGCTAATCAGAGTCAAACGCACTCCCGGCAGCGGTTTGATGCCGAACATTTTTAATACGATAGCATGACTGTGACCGCCACCAATTAACACTAAATCTTTCACAATTACAGATGTTCGATCGAAATATTCCAGCACCGATATTGTACAGCAATCGCATTCCTTGGGCCACACTGTCCGGTAAAGAGAGCTTGCAGTGCGTAATGAATGATTTCCCAGCACTTTGACATAATGCTCTCATCTACTCTCTGTGTCATAGATTATACTTCGCTTAGTTGCGATCGCATAACATCAATCCACTTATTGCACTTAACCGATTCCACATTCAGCGCCAATGGCTGTAGACTGTAGAGCGACCAAATTTTATCACCAAATTATGCCGGGGTGTGTTTCGATAGCTAACTCACCATTCAAAACTATGACATTACGCATCATTCCGCGCAGTTGGCAGCGATCGATTAAAACTCTTTTCCCGCTTCTGTTTGCCCTCTCATTCATTATAGTATTGGTGGCGAACAACTTGATTCCTGCGATCGCCCAGCAACCCCGCCAGGAAATTCGCGGCGTTTGGATGACGACAAACGACAAAGACATCCTCAGAGATCGTCGCAAACTAGGAGATGCTGTCAGCCAATTAAAGCGGTTAAATTTCAACACAATTTATCCTGTAGCCTGGAATTCTGGCTATGCAATGTATCCCAGCTATGTAGCGCAGCAAAGAGACATTCAACCCTTTGTTTACAGAGGGTTAGACGGACAAGATATGCTCGCCGATTTAATCGAGCAAGCTCACCGCCAAGGCCTGTTAGTGATTCCTTGGTTTGAGTTTGGTTTCATGGCTCCTCCCACATCAGAATTAGCCACACTTCATCCCGAGTGGCTGACACAAAAACAGGACGGCAGCCAAACCTCAAACGACGCCGGCGGCGAAGTAGTTTGGCTCAATCCCTTTCATCCAGAAGTGCAGCAATTCATTACCGAACTCGTACTAGAAATCACCACTCAATATAACGCAGACGGCATACAATTTGACGATCACATGAGTTTGCCGGCGGAATTTGGCTACGATGACTACACAGTTGCTTTGTATACCAAAGAAACAAAAAAAGCTCCCCCAAAAGATTTTCAAAATCCAGCATGGGTGCAGTGGCGAGCAAATAAAATTACCGCTTTTATGTCGCAGCTAAATCAAGCCGTCAAAGCAGTCAAACCCAATGCAATTTTCTCAATTTCTCCCAATTACTACGATTTTGCTTACAAACATCACCTGCAAGATTGGCTGGCTTGGGTGCGTTTGGATATTGCCGACGAGCTAATCGTGCAAGTCTACCGTCCCAATTTAGAATCTTTTGTGGACAAGATTAACCGTCCAGAAATGCAAGAAGCACAGCAAAAAATTCCCACCGGAGTTGGGATTATGACAGGCTTGAGAAATAACCCCGTACCGATTCAGCAAATTAAATCTCAGGTGCAAGCAGTCCAAGAATACGGCTTAGGCGTCGCTTTCTTCTACTACGAAAGCTTGTGGGAATATGCGCCAGAACCCACCGCCGATCGACTTTCTCAATTTAGTGCTTTCTTCCCGTCTTCTGCATTCCGAACAGCGCTACAAATACCCAGACGCGCGGCGAATTTTCCTCCACCTGCGCCACCCAAACCCGACCCGAAAGCTAAGCCAGAGCAACCTATTAAAAACACCGCACCTTCACCCTCGCCCACCACGTAAAAGAATAAAGAGTCATCAGTCATTGGTAATTTTGTAGGGCGTGCCATTAGTCCGACAGTCCAACAGGGGTTTAAACCCCTGTTTCATAGCTGAAGTCGTCTTTAGACGACTGTAGCAATTTTATCAAAGCTGTTTTTGTATAGAGTTAGCGCAGAATATATGTGTAACTCTAATTTTCAAAATTGAGATTACTATTTGAGTCGGTTTTAACCGACTTATGCTATTAGACAGGGACTTGAGTCCCTGGCGGCCCGTGGCAGAATGAAACAGCTCTGCTGGGGGCTATGGGATACCGAGTTATGTTCCTATAAAATATCCGTATTACCAACAACTCCCATCAATAAAAATGCAAACAAAGCAAACAATTTTACTGCCAAAAATGGGCTGCGGCACTTGGGCCTGGGGCAACAGATTGCTCTGGGGCTACAATGAAAGTATGGACGAGGAATTGCAAGCCGTTTTCAATCTTTGTGTTAGTAACGGCGTCACTTTATTCGATACCGGTGACTCTTACGGAACTGGCAAATTAAACGGACGCAGCGAGCAGCTTTTGGGGCAGTTTTCTCAACAATATCAAGGTGCAAATAAAGACAGTATTTGTATTGCGACAAAACTGGCTGCTTATCCTTGGAGGCTGACGCGACAATCAATGATATCGGCTTGCAAAGCCTCTGCTGCGCGCCTCGGAAAAAATGTAGATTTGGTACAAATGCACTGGTCCACAGCGAATTACGCTCCTTGGCAAGAGGGGGCTCTTTTAGACGGTCTGGCTGACCTTTACGAGCAAGGATTGGTCAAGGGAGTGGGCTTGTCTAATTACGGGCCGAAACGGCTGAAATGGGTGCACCGGAAATTTAGCGATCGCGAAATTCCTATTGTTACTTTACAAGTGCAATATTCGCTACTTTCTACCTATCCGGTGACACAACTCGGATTGAATGATGTTTGCGATGAATTGGGGATAAAATTGATTGCTTACAGTCCTCTAGCCTTGGGTTTGCTGACGGGTAAATATTCGGAAAATGGCTCTCTTCCTAAAGGTATTCGAGGTTTGGCGTGCAAGCAGCTACTTCCGGGAATGCGATCGCTTTTGGAATGTTTGCGAGAAATAGCGGCATTCAGAAACAAGAGTGTTTCGCAGGTAGCAATTAACTGGTGCATCTGCAAAGAAACTATTCCGATTCCGGGGGCTAAATCTGTGGAACAGGCGAGGGATAATATTGGTGCTTTGGGCTGGGAATTAGACTCCGGGGAGATTGCCGAATTGGATAAGGCAGCGGCGAGTGTAGATAAGAAAATGGTGCAGAATATCTTTCAAACTCGGTAATATCTGAGATGTTGTACCCTTCTCATGAACAGGCAAGATGCCTGTTCCACAAGACATGAATTTGCTTGTTCCACAAAAACTAAATTTTCTTGTGGGGTGGGCATCATGCCTGCCCGTACCATTCTCAGGAACAGGCAAGATGCCTGTTCCACAAGACATGAATTTGCTTGTTCCACAAAAACTAAATTTTCTTGTGGGGTGGGCT
>NZ_JAUBSD010000049.1:21320-38762 GCF_036704575.1 Microcoleus sp. K5-D4 | reverse complement strand
GAACAGGCAAGATGCCTGTTCCACAAGACATGAATTTGCTTGTTCCACAAAAACTAAATTTTCTTGTGGGGTGGGCTTCTAGCCCGCCCATAAAAGGCTTATCGAGAATGGTGCAAGATGTGAGATGTTGTACCATTACTCATGAACAGGCAAGATGCCTGTTCCACAATACATGAATTTGCTTGTTCTAGAAAAACTAAATTTTCTTGTGGGGTAAGCTTCTAGCCCGCCCCTGAAAGCCTGATTTACATCGCACAAAAATTTTCTACGCACCGCACAAACATTTCTACACCCATCCCCAGGGCAGTTTCATCAAAATCAAAACGCGGGTGATGGTGCGGGTAAGCTAAGTTTTTCTCTGGATTTGCTGAACCCAAAAAGAAATAGCAACCGGGAACTTCTTGCAAAAAGAACGACATATCCTCGCCGCCCATTGTTTGACATTCTGGAACGATTCCTGCAGGAGTTTCGACAACTGATTCTGCCACCCCGCGCACCAATTCAGCTATTCTCGAATCATTAATAACTGGCGGATAAAGCGAACAATAATCTAATTGGTAATTTGCCCCGTGACTTTGACAAATTCCGGCAATTACTTGCTCGATTCGCTTTACAAAATAACCTTGATATGCAGGATTGAAATAGCGCACCGTGCCACCGATTTGAGCGGTATCGGCAATGACGTTGTGGGTGTGGCCTGCGTGGAATTTGCCGACAGTTACTACCGCTGAGTCGATCGGGTCAATGTTCCGCGCGACGATTGCCTGCAAAGCGCTGACAATTTGGGCTGTAACTACGATCGAGTCCACAGTCTGATGTGGCATTGCGCCGTGTCCACCTTTGCCAAAAATCGTGCAGTCAAAAACTTCGACAGCCGCCATCAAAGCGCCGCTGCGGACGCCTACAGTGCCTAAAGGCAGATTGTTCCACAAATGCAAGCCGACGATCGCATCAACATCAGGATTCTTCAAAACTCCCGCTTCAATCATCGGTTTTGCGCCCCCTGGGCCTTCTTCGGCGGGCTGAAAGATAAATTTTACTTTACCCGAAAAGCTGTGTTTGTGCTTTGCGAGATAACAGACAGTACCGAGGGCGATCGCAGTGTGGCCGTCGTGACCGCAAGCGTGCATAATTCCATCATGCTGCGATCGATAATCCACCTCATTTTCCTCTTGAATCGGCAAAGCATCCATATCCGCGCGAATTGCCAAAACCCGCCCCGGTTTGCCGCTGTCTATAGTTGCGACAATACCAGTTTTAGCAATATTAGTTTCATGATCTATGCCCCATTCCTGCAACTTTTGCGAGACAAACTGCGCCGTTAAATTTTCATCAAAACTCAACTCCGGCTTTTGGTGCAAAAGGCGACGCCATTCGACTAGCTGAGGCTGCAAATTTCTAATCTCCAGCCGCAATTGAGATAAATCGACAGAGGTTAAATTCGGCAAAGTAGAAACCATGTTTTATTCTCCTTTTTTTGATTAGGTTTTAGATTTAATAACTTAAATAAATGGTAATCACTAATTATAGCAGCCCAGAATAAGTTCTGAAACTCTCTCTTCTCTTTCTCTGCGGTCTCTGCGGTCTCTGCGGTTAAAATAAAATATTCTTCAATCCTATCCCAGTTGTGCAGGAGATTTTTTTATGAACTGCAGAGGGCGCAGAGTACGCAGAGGAAGAGAAGAATGAGAAAGAGATGTGTTTAGAATAGGGTTATTTAGAAGTCTGAGCAACTAAATTAACCCCTGGCAGTAACCGCTCTAAATCTAAATCTGAAGCAATTTTAGCTAATTTAGCAAGGTCAGTCGGGTCATCTAAATGCGGCAAAATACCCAACACAGGTATTTGAGTCAGCGACTGGATCAAATCAACGGGCGCTAGATCGGCAATTTCTTGTTCCGAATAAGCTTTAACGCAATTGAGCACAATTCCTCTCAGCTTAAAACCAGTGTGTCTGGCGAGAGCAACATTCGCTACAGCTTGCCCGATCGCCCCCAACCTCACAGGTACTACCAAAACCCCCCTCAGCCGCCAATCCCTGGCAATATCGGCCACCGTCAGTTCCCACGTTACAGGCGAACCGAGTCCTCCCAAAGCTTCCACCAACACAAAATCCTTGCGCTCAGAGAGGCTTTGCCACGCCGTCCAAACCTTTTCGAGTTCGATACGTCTCCCCTCCCGTTCGGCGGCGATCGGCGGTGCTAGAGGCGCATCAAAGTGCAGCGGATTGAGTTCTTCGGGGGATTGGTCGAGGGTAAATAAACGAGTGTATAGTTCGCGATCGCCTATTCCCGTTTGCAACAGCTTCATAATTCCCAAACTGCGATCGGGAAAATACATTTGCCAATAAGCAGCCAGAGCGCTGGTCAAAACAGTTTTGCCCGCGTCGGTATCAGTTCCAGCAATTAGCAGCGAGTTCATTGGCAAAAAGCTAACAAATAATTGGCCTCAACCTCAGTCTAGGGGAATTTTGCCAGAAGTTTAGAGTTCCGGCGATGGTGCGGGTGTTGGTGCTGGTTCCGGTTCCGGCGCGGGTTCCGGTTCCGGTTCCGGCGACGGTGCAGGAGTTGGGGCCGGTTCCGGCGACGGTGCGGGTGTTGGGGCCGGTTCCGGCGATGGTGCGGGTGTTGGGGCCGGTTCCGGCGACGGTGCAGGAGTTGGCGCGGGAGTTGGTGCTGGTGTTGGCGACGGCGCGGGCGTCGGTTTGGGTGCGGGAGTTGGTGCGGGCGTCGGTTTGGGCGTCGGTTTGGGCGCGGGAGTCGGCGCGGGCGTCGGTTTTGGTGTCGGAGTTGGCGCTGGGCTTGGTTCTGGGCTTGGTTCCGGCAAAGGTTCTGGGCTCGGTTCCGGCAAAGGTTCTGGGTCCGGTTCCGGCAAAGGTTCTGGGCTCGGTTCCGGCAAAGGTTCTAGGGTTGGTTCCGGCAAAGGTTCTGGGCTCGGTTCCGGCAAAGGTTGCGGGGTTGGGGTTGGCAAAGGTTGCGGGGTTGGGGTTGGCAAAGGTAGCGGGTTTGGTATCGGAGTTAGTGTCGGCGTCGGACTTGTAAGTGCTGGCGGTGTCGGAGTGGGTTTGGGGCGCGAATTGTTGAGAAATGAGCCGACTAAGGCCCAGGAACCGAAGCCAGTCAAGATTACTAAGCCCGCCAGCAGACCGATCGCAGCGATGGGATTGTCCCAAAAAGTGTCGCCAGCAGGCTCAATTAACGGGTCTGGCTGGTTTGGCGGGGGGGAACTCTCGACGGTTGGCTCGGGCGGTCTGCCCACGGCCACCGTTGCTATTAGCGAAGGGTTTGTCTGCACCACTGCGGGCGCGGGCGGTACAGTTGGCTGGCTGGGCTTAGGATTAGTTTGGGCGTCGAGTGCTTGGGCAACTTCGCTGACAGATTGATATCGATCGCCCGGAGACCGGCTCAACATCCGATTCAGCACTAAAGCCAAACCCGTGCTCACCTGCGCTTGCTGCTGCCAATTCCACTGCAGCGTTGTTTGATCGAGCAATTCCTGCGGTTCTTTGCCTGTCAGCAGGACGATCGCCGTTACAGCTAAAGCGTAGAGGTCGCTGCTGGCTGTTGCTCGCCCGCTGTGCAACTGTTCCATCGGCGCGTAGCCGATTTTACCGACTGTTGTCGCGTGGGCTGTTCCTTCGGGAGACTGGACTTTGGTGGCGAGTTCCTTCACCACTCCAAAGTCAATCAGCACCGGCATTTGGTCGTTTTCCCTGCGGATGATATTTTCTGGGGAGATGTCGCGGTGGATGATGCCGCGGGCGTGGATGTGAGCGAGTACCGGCAGCATTTGCCGGATAAATACCAAGACTTCGGCTTCACTGAAGGCGCGACCATTTGAAGTTCGATCGAGCAGCAGTTCGCGGTAAGTCATCCCTTCCACGTAATCCTGCACTAAAAACAAACGCTGGTTCTCTTCAAATATTGCCCGAAACTGGGGAATTTGCGGGTGCCCAATTTGGTAAAGTATTGCCGCCTCTCTTTGAAACAATTCCTTCGATTTTTCCAAAACGTAAGGCCCGCTTTGCACTGGGATCAATTCCTTCAGGGCGCAGCGTTCTTGAAACCGTCCCAAATCTTCTACTAAATAAGTCCGGCCAAATCCTCCTTGACCTAAAATATTCACCAAGCGGTAGCGGTTTTGTAGGAGAGTTCCAATAGCAATAGGTGGCTGCATAAGTTTAAGTAAAAACTGTTAAAAAATAGACGATCGCTCACAGACTTAGTAATGCTATGTCTTTAATGCTCTTGAGCATACTTCACTATCTGTAGTCCCCAGTCCCGACCAAAGTTAGTATTTTACATTTTTTTGACATTCTTGGACGCAAGGATGGTCAGAAACCGGGTTTTTTCACGAAAATACACAGCTTACAACCCGCCAATCCGCTCGAAAACCCGGTTTCTGCGTCAATATCTCAAGGGAGAAATGCACGATTTTTCGTAGAAACCGGGTTTTTTGGCCTTAGCCCTAATAAATTGTCGCCCCTCGGCCTAAGCCATACATCTCTATAAAGCTTGAGGTAAGGATTCAGGTCACTGAACTCCTTGCTGGGCAAAGACTTTAGATATGGAGCTTGATACTAAATCAATCTCTATTCTCAATAAACCACGAAAAACTGTCACTTCTCCTCGTTTATTGACAATTAACCACGAAAGACAAAAACCCTTATTTTGCCCTAAAACCCTTGCCAGACAAGCGTTGGAGCCGCAAGTTTTTAGACCTGAATCCTTACAGCTTGAGATTATTTATGGGAGATGTCTACTGACTAATGACTGCTGTCAACTGCCAACTGTCAACTGTCAACTGTTAAGCTTTGCTTTCACCATGTCTTGAATTCTGTTACCGTCTGCTTTGCCTTTAAGCTGCTGCATTGCCTTGCCCATCACCTTGCCCATATCTTTTGCAGAAGTAGCGCCAACCGAAGCAATCACTTCGTCAACGACTTGACTCACCTCTTCGTCTGACATCTGCGGCGGCAAATACTCTTCAACAATTGCCAACTCCGCCTCCTCTTGTGCCACTAAATCTTCGCGACCACCTTTGCGGTATTGTTCGATCGAATCCCGGCGCTGTTTGGCTATTTGCATCAAAATTTCCATTTCTTGAGCTTCTGTCAGCGTCTCTTGGCCGGAGGGACGAAGGCTGACTTCTTTTTCGAGAATAAATTTCTTGATGCCGCGAACTGTTTCCAAGCGAACTTTGTCCTTGGACTTCATGGCTGCTTTGATTTCTTCGTCAATGCGTTCTCTTAAGCTCATCGATTTCTACCTTGCTTTGCCCGATATCAAAAATCTGGAGTATGCTTCCGATTCTTAACTTTTTTTACAGTATTTTTCAAGTTTATTGCCTGTTGGTGGCATTTTTATCGCATTGAACCCGGATGCCTTCGGCCTTCGGCTGAATTTTGGGCGGCTAGACTTCCAGCCTCGGTCCCAAATTGACTCACGCCAAAACTTTTAGACGCAGGGACACAAGTGCGATCGTACTTCTGCCAGTACAGAGTTCGCTACAACCCACATTCCACAGCCTGGGGTGTCACACAGCATAATTACGCAGGAAACTCTATCTTTACAGTAATATATTATGCCTTTAAAAAGTTTTTTATCCGTTAATGTACGGTATTAAAGTATAATTCATAGTTTTATGGCTGGATAAAAATAAGTAAAAACCGATTGTGACCGTTAAGGGTACCGAATGTGGGGTAGAAACCGGATTTGTTGGACATATTTCTGCAAGTCCTATTCAATTCGCCTAACTTCACACTTGTGGCCGCCCCGAATGTTAAATCTATTAAAAAATTGGCTGAATATTTCTAGTTTCAGATGGTAAGATAGCGATGGAATAAACGTCCTGCAAGAGGCCTGCTGTGATCCGTTCTGCTACTTTACCGCTTCCGCTTCCCGAGCCGCCGGTTTCCGCTCATGACCGTCTGCGGCTGTTCTCCGGTTCTGCTAATGTTCCTCTCGCCCAAGAGGTGGCTCGCTATCTGGGGATCGATTTGGGGCCGATGGTTCGCAAGCGGTTTGCTGATGGGGAACTCTACGTTCAAATTCAAGAATCAATTCGGGGTTGCGATGTTTACTTGATTCAGCCAACTTGCTGTCCGGTAAACGATCGCCTCATGGAATTGTTAATTATGATCGATGCTTGTCGGCGCGCTTCGGCCAGACAAATTACTGCCGTCATCCCCTATTACGGATATGCTAGGGCTGACCGCAAAACGGCCGGAAGAGAGTCGATTACTGCAAAATTAGTGGCTAATTTGATTACGGAAGCTGGGGCCGGTCGCATTTTGGCGATGGATTTGCACTCAGCTCAGATTCAAGGTTATTTTGACATTCCTTTCGATCACGTTTACGGTTCGCCGGTGCTTTTGGATTATCTGGCGAGCAAGCAATTGACGGATATTGTTGTGGTTTCGCCGGATGTTGGCGGAGTCGCTAGGGCGAGAGCTTTTGCCAAAAAGCTTGGTGATGCTCCCCTGGCAATTATTGACAAGCGCCGCCAAGCTCACAACGTGGCAGAAGTGATGAATCTTATCGGTGATGTCAGGGGCAAAACTGCTGTGTTGGTGGACGACATGATCGATACTGCCGGCACGATTTCTGAAGGTGCGAGATTGTTGCGCCGCGAGGGTGCGAGGCAGGTTTATGCTTGTGCTACTCATGCGGTGTTTTCGCCTCCGGCGATCGAGCGCTTGTCTAGCGGGATTTTGGAAGAGGTAATTGTTACGAATACAATTCCTGTGCCGGAAGAGAACCGTTTTAAGCAGTTGACGGTGCTTTCGGTAGCCAATTTGCTCGGAGAAACTATTTGGCGGATTCACGAAGATAGTTCTGTTAGCAGTATGTTCCGCTAGACAGGAAAGGCGCTTTTTGAATGTTTGTTTTAGGGTGCGTTAACCAAGTGTAACGCACCGTTTTTTTGTGAACTGTGCGATCGTTTCTCGCAAGTAATAAGCCCAGGCTCATGCCAATTTTACTGTCAACTTCCCTTAAATTATTGTGGAGTGGGCGTCCCGCCCGCCCGGAAAATACAATTTAGAGGCCGAACAGCTTATCAAGTTCCTCGCTAAAATAACGGTTATAACTTTGTAGTGAGGACTCAAATCCTGATAAAAATTCGCTCGGACTTTAGTTCTCACTACGAACCAAGGTGACGATCGCCGATCGATCGCACTTGGTAGCACCGGAACAAGAGATGGTAAAATTCTATCTTGTTGTTGGAAGAGGGCGAATTTTTTATATTCTAGATAAGTCTCATCACAATAAGGAGCCAATAGGGAAAAATCATGAAACATTCATTGGCACGAACAGTGGCCGCACTGGCAGGTTCAGCAATTTTAACACTTGGCGCGATCGGTTCGGCTAAAGCATTTACTTTTGACGAAACCGACATTAACCAAGACCGAGTAATTGTCATCGCCCAACCCCGCCCTTCCGGCGGCTACCAATTGCTAATTCTAGAACAAGTATCTGACAAGCGAAAATGCTGGAGCGAAAGTGGCTCTAATCCCGTAAAAGTCGATCCATTATTAGTTAGTTTTGATTTCACAGGTATTTGTGGCCGCGCAACAGACAGCAACGGCTTTTCAATTCGCATGGCAGGCACCGATTTAGCATTAAAATACACCCTAACTTTGGAAACTGTTGATGGCAATGTTCTACTAATTGGAACTCCGGTAGATTACCAAGGTAAATCGGTGATTATCGGTCGCACAAACGGCGATGTAAACGACTTCATGAAAATCAGTCTCGATCCTGCTTGGCGCTTGAGCAAAAGAGCTTACCAAGGCCGCACATTAGGCCACTTTTATTTCACTACCAATCAATCCGCACCGGGAGAAATTGGCAATACCGGAGGCAATACCGGAGGCAATACCGAAGCAATACCGCAGCCAATACCAATACCAATACCAATACCGCAGCCATCACCGCAGCCAATAACGCAGCCATCACCGCAGCCAATACCGCAGCCATCACCGCAGCCAATACCGCAGGAAATACCAATACCGCAGACAATACCGCAGGAAATACCAATACCGTAGGCCATACTGGCTTTTCTACAATTCGGAGATAGCTACCGATGATATCTACGCTTCCGAAATTAAAGAAGCTGTGGGCTTTGGATTTGTAGCCCGGTTTTCTCAAAATAATACCTTTCGGCTGCAACTTGCTGTTACCAGAGAGCAATTGGTATCTTTAGTATTGGAATCCTGGAAAAGAATACAAGATGCTATATTACATTTCCTAGCAATGTTTCTATCCGTCCCTATAGCGATGTTGATATTCTCCGCTGGAGTGCCTGAAAAGTTCTATTTGCGCGGGAAAACAAGATAGTTAGCAGTTATCAAGATTGAACTTTTAAACCTACGCAGTCCGTCACTCGCGCTGAATTGATGGCGGTGCTCCGTCGAGCGGCGGAATTTGGTTTCTCTGCCCGGGGAATGAACCGGGATTTAGTTGCTAAAGAGCCGTCTAAAACTTTTTCAGACACTCAGAATTATTGGGCTGCTTCTATTTTTACTCAAAGGTCTTATTATTGTTCTGTTGCTGCCGCTATTAACGAAATTGGCGATCGGTTTGCTGCGAATGATTCTGCAAAGCAGAATTACGCGGCCGCGACTACTTTGCGGATGCTGAAATGCGTTAAGGCTCAGTAGGGCGAATTAGATCCCCGACTTCTTCAAGAAGTTGGGAATCTAAGTATATTGCACAATTACCTCCTTTGTTGGTTAATAGTTATATGTTGTACTCTTGTCAAGAACGGGCAAGATGCCCGTTCCACAAAACTTGATTTTATTGTGGAACGGGCATCTTGCCCGTTCCTAAACAAGTAATTGAGAATGGTGCAAGATATCAGTTAATCAGGACTAAAGTCCTTACTACAAACCAGTTCGCAATCAGGAATTTAGTCCTCATCATATCGTTTTCTTGGGTTTCTTCTTAGATGGCTTTTTAGGAGTTTTCGGGACGGGGATTGTCTCGGATTCTTGCTGTGCGATGTCGGGGGCTAATTTGCACAAGTCATTTAAGGAAAGTTTTTGCTGGGATTCAAGTTCGTTGAGTCGGTTTGATGCTGTTTCTAATATTTGCTTTCCCTGTCTGGCTTGAATAGTAGTTTTATTTTCGATCGCATCTAACAACACAAAAATCGAAACTGTTTGCCAAATATCTAAATCGTCGCCGACGACATCGCAAGCAGAGACAATTTTGCCGTTTTCGGGGACGTGAATTCCTAAGCCGGAAGCTTGAATTAACGGCTGGATTTCTGCTAGACTTAAATTCGCAAGGTCGCTAATTTTATGTTCTAGCGAGACTAAATCTGCTAAATCTGGCAAGTTGACCGATTCTGTCGCTAAAGGATCAAATTTAAAGGTAAGAATTTGATTCAGCGGATCGGAAATGGCATAAATTGATTGAATTTGCGATCGACTAACGGCACCTTTCTCGAAAAAATCTCTACCTTGCGGGGCGATCGCAATTTGCCCATTTTCCGCCACCTCCAAGCTTTCCAAACTAACCAGAGTCGCCGCCGTAGTCTTCACAAAAATCTCGTCCAACCCCAGCAAATCCGCCAATTCCTTCAAAGTAGGCGCAGGTTCAAACTCAACACCCGCCCGCAAAATGAACTCTTCCAACACGTTAAACTCGCGCGGTTCGCTAACCGCCACCTCCAGCGGAGTTTGGCGGATTGCAAAGCGGAATTGACGCGCCGCCAACACTGACAAACCCGGATTTTGTTGCTCAATTTGTTCGGCTAGCGAACTTAAATTCGAGTCTATGGGTTTAGTTGAGGACGCTAGAAACATCTACAAAACCTCCGCAGTGACGCACCGTTTTTGAAACTTCCTGATACATTTTTCCCACTGTACCTGTTTGTTGGGTAAATAAATCGTGGCAGCCGACAACTACCAGCAATTCTTGAGCGCGGGAAAATGCCACATTCACCCGTTCCGGTTCCTTAGCAAATCCAATATCGCCCCTAACATTATTGCACACTGTGCTGACAATAATTACAGGTCTTTCCATGCCTTGAAATATGTCAACCGTACCAGTGCGGATGCTCAAAGCAGGGAATCTTTCGCCTTCGATTCTGTCTTTAATTGCATTTAATTGAGCAGCATAAAAAGTGATGATTCCGATTTCTTTCGGCGGTTCACCGTCAGCAACTTTGGGCTGCCAAGCTGTGTCCATTTGTTCGCACAAACGCTCGATCGCATCAATCTCCTTGACATTCAACCGCGAAGTGCCCTGTTTTTCCTCTTCAAACCCTTGTCCTATCGGCGTTTTCACCCACAGAATGTGATTATTTTCTTGAATGATTCTACCTGCCAGGTTGTGGGCGCGCTTGGTGTCAGCTTCCTGAATGCCACAGTTGAGTTTTTGCTGGTAAAATTGATTGATTGCGCCCATGATTTGTGGGTGCATTCGATACTGAGTTGTCAGCATTTTTTTGATGCTGTCGCTGGCATTTTCAAACAAAACTTTGAACAGCGATTCTTTAATAAAGCTAAGTTCGTCTCCGGTACAGCCGATGTCTTCGGCAATATCGTCGATCGTACTTTGATTAAACATCGGCGGCAATTGCCTGTGATCGCCCACTAATACTAACTTTCTGCCTTTCAAAGCGGGAATTAATAACTCTGGGGGAGTGCATTTGCTAACTTCGTCAATGATGACTGCATCAAAGCTGGGAAAGTTTTTAGTAAAATCGAAGCTAGCAGCTTGCACGCAAGTAATGCCGATCACGTTGGCATTGTCAATATAAATTTGCTTTAAATCGTTGCGGTCTTTTTCTGATGGATTGCGGAGTTTTTGAATCCAATCTGTTACAAAGCTTTGAGAACGATTTAGGGCTGTTTCTTCTTGTTCTAATTTCCGCTCCCAAGTTTTGAATAAACGCTTAATTTTGTTTAAAAAAGCTACGGTGAATAATCCTGTATTCGGAACTTCGGGCTGGTATTGAGTCGGGATAGTTTGCCATGCTGACTCCCACCAATTTCTCTCAAGAAGTAATGCTGGTGTTGGTTGCTGCTGTTGGAGTTGATCGTTAATTTCGCTCAACTCTGCTTGAAGTTGGGCGAGTTGCTGCTGCAAAGTTGCAGCCGCAGTTTGTAGCGGGGATAAATGCTCGTCAAGAGTGTTTTTGATGGTCTCCAAAACCCCAAAAGGGTCTAGATCGGCAATGGATTTTTCAAGCTGAATCGTGCTTGCTTTCCAAGCATCAACTTGCTTGACAAACTGCTGCGGTTGCTCCCAAATATTCGATTTTTGGGCTAGATATTGTTCGGATAAAATCCGCAACTTTTCAGGTACATTTGGCTGTGGGACAATTGCTTGCAACAAATTAGTAACTTCACTAATTTTTAAGTTAGCCTCTTGCTGCGCTGTTTCTACCTGAAGTTTAGCGGCGGAGATTTGCTGCTGGTTCAATGTTTGACCGATTTTATCTAATAACTGTTGCTGTTTGATAAGCTGCTGTTCGGTTTCAGTTTTCAGGGGAACCACGCACTGACGGGCATTTGCGAGGATACTGTGCAGCAATTCTTTGACTAGGCGATCGAAGGTAGACTGGATATGATTTGGGTGCAATGATTCACTATAAAATTGTTGAATGCTACCTAAGAAAGTGCGAGCTTTTTCGATGATAAATTTGCGCTGACTTTGGCTGACTTGGGAATAGCTGGCGAAGTCTTTGGCGAGTTGTTGCCACTGTGTACGATCGCCCGCAGAGAGCACGATCGGCGTTTGACTCAAATTTAAGTGCAGAAACTCGCTAAACCGGAACTGTTGCCCTTGTATGTCCTTAAAACCGGCGCTTTCTTCGTGGGATATCGCCTTTTGCAACCGATCCAAATCGGGCAAATTGATTTTGCATTTGGGCGGCACGATCGGCAATTTGAGCGATCGGGCAATTTTCAGCAATCCTGCCGGCAATTCTACCATATCATCCGTGAGCATTGCGCCCGTTTCCCAGCAAGTTTTTACGACTTCATAAAGTCCCGTATCTGCCGTCTCGATCCACTGTGCAACGGCGACGACAACGGCTGCAATTTCAGCTTTTCGCAGTTCCAAATTCTTGATTTTCTGTTCGAGATTGTGGCGGTGTGTCTGATTTTGCCGATCGCCCAATTCGAGTTGATTCACAGCCTCCGACATCTGCCGCGACACCCGCAACGACTCCGCAACCGCCGACATAGCGTGACAAACATCATCAGCGCGATCGAATGCCGTCTTAAATTCTGATATTTGCCCTGCTACAGTTTCCTGCAGCCAAACCCCAATCCCAAACGCGCCGCAAGCAGGGCGATCGAAGCCGATTTGAGTAGCATAGCTGGTGGCAATGCGAACATTTGCCATAAAGTTTTCTACTAAAACATTGCCTTCTGAATAAGGTTTTAGTCTGGGCATAAACTCGGCCACTTCTGGAGATTCCCAGTTGACATTCGGCGCATCCAGCAAATTTCCTAGCCCGCTAACTAGAGATTCAATCTCGCTTTTTTCGGTTAAAATCTTTTCATAAGCTGCTGCTTGCTGGTTGCACTTTTCCTCAATATTTGCTTGACTGTCGTGCAGGTGTTTGAGTTCATTAAAAAAATCTTTCTCTGCGGCACAGTAGGCGGTAAATCGCTCTGATTCTGCCACCAACTGCCGCAAAGATTTGACATTAGTCAGGCGCTGCGAGAGCTTTTCTTCGCAGTCAGTCGCCGTATTTTGCAGCCAAGTGCCGATCGCATTTTCCTCCAAAAACGGCTGCCCTTCTTCCTGCACCTTATGAGCTTTTCCCTTCCGCAAAGCCCGAATCGCCGGGTTGTGAACTAACCGACTCAAAGCATTGTCTACAGCCAAATTTGCTTGCGAAGCAATGAGCGTTTTACCACCCTGACGGGCAATTTGATAGCAAATCTCCGCAATCACAGTCGTTTTGCCCGTTCCCGGCGGGCCTTGAATCAAAATTAAATCCCGCGCCGAAAGCACCGTTTCTACGGCAGCAAGTTGGTCGTCATTAGCATTGCGATTTAATAAGTTTTCCCGATCCAATTTAATCTGTTTTTCAGGCAGTCTCGCCTGAGAAGAGTCGAATAAAAACTCACTCAAATAGGGATTTTGAGCGCGACCATCTGTCAGCATTTTTAAAGCTTTCTTCTTGCGTTCGATCTGACTGATATCGCCCGCAGCCTCAAAATATAAGAATCCTTGTTTGGGCATTTGATATCTGCCGCCCGCCATGCGAGTTCCTAAATCAACATCTAACTTAATCCGTAATTTACCATGTTCAAAGTCAATTTCAGCGATGCTACCCAATGTCTCTCCATCGCGGCTGCTTCTGCTTCCTGGCGGCGAATCAAATAGGATAATTTCTTCATTTCTGGCTTTTTTTAGCCTGTCGCGAAAGTCGCCGAATTCTAAGGGATTTTCCTCGTAGCCGTCAAGAGTTGCGGAATTACGATCAATTTCAAAAGTGACGATTTTGAAGCCGGAACCGTAATTATGACCGCGAAAAGGTACGCAAAATTGACGCGCTTCCGCGATGCGTTTTTCTACATTTAAAAAAGTATGCCAAACTTTTAGTTGTTCCGTAGTTGGTATGTGTCTGTCGTCCCAAAATGGCATTTGTTGGACGCGGGCGATCGACTTTACAGGAATTGGCGATCGACTGTTAGCCAAAAGTCGCAACTGAACCGGCAAAGCATACCCATCTTTCCTCCCTCTGGGAACCGCCACCAAACCAGCATCCAGCAGTTTTAAACCGCCAATTCCGTCTTCACAGCGTACAGTTGCTAACAACCGCAAAGTGCGATCGGCTTTTTGCAACAATTGGGGTAATTCAAAATCATCTCCATCCGTAGCAAGCAGCAATTCCCAGATTTCTTCTTCAGAAAATCTCTCATTTACCTTTTGGCGGCGGACGTAGAAAAGATTGTGGGATTTGCCAGCTATCTCCGACATCAGAATTTCCGCACGTTCTTTGCATTCCCAATCGCAATATTTCCCTAAAGCTGCTTCTCCTTCTATATCCCGAATAAACTTATTAATTGTGCGATCGCCACTAAATTTATATCCCCAATCTTCTGTTACTAAAGATGGCATATTTTGATGTTAGATGTTAGATTTTAGATTTTAGATTGGATTTAAGATTAGCACATCGGAACTTGTGGCGACAGAACCGCGACATCCCAAAAAAAATTAAGGTGTGCAATGCACACCCTACGACCATCGCAAATTACCATACAGGCGACGGGCGATCTAATTAAACTGTTGAGAATCAAAAGGGCGAACGATGGGACTTGAACCCACGAATGGTGGTACCACAAACCACTGCCTTAACCACTTGGCTACGCTCGCCGTATCAGTTTTAACTATAGCATCAGATCTCAGCACAAGTCTAGGGGTAAGGCAAAAATATTTTGAAATATTTCTGAGCGTCCCTGAACCAGACAGATCGATTGTGCCTTAAATTCCAGGCACAGTAAGAGTTTAGCACAATTTTCGCTCTGTGCGATCGGCTTGTGCGATCGGCAATTATCTCGCCCCCAGCACTCATGCGGCGTGGGTTCGGCAGATCTGGTAGCGTCCCGATTCGATCTAGCGCATTAAAATAGCCTTATCACCCCAGGCGCATCTACATTTCACAGTCCTGTTTGATAAAACTCACCTCTGGCACCATTTTTAAGAACAGGCATCTTGCCTGTTCCACAAAGAATGAATTTCTTTTAGGGTGGGATATTCTAGCCCGCCCCTAAAAGCCTTATTGAGAATGGGGCAACATCTCAGATGAAATGCTTGTGGGGTGTCCCGCCCGCCCGAAAAATACAACGCCCGAAGCGGGACAGCTTATCCCACACCGCATGAGTTTTCCACCATCCCTTTTCTCTCTCTTCTCTCTTCCCTATTCCTTCGCGCCGCTTCGCGTCTGCGCGGTTCGTTTAAAAAAAAGTCTTGTCCGCAATCTAAAATTTAAAATCTAAAATCTAAAATCGATATGAGCTACTGTGTGAACCCTGAATGTCAAAATCCTCAGAACTCCAACGCCGCACAATTTTGCTTAAACTGCGGCTTTAACCTGGTGCTGAGACAGCGATATCGCCCGATTGAACTTTTAGGTAGAGGCGGATTTGGTAAAACTTTTCTAGCAATTGATGAAGACATCCCATCTCTACCCCCCTGTGCAGTCAAGCAATTTTATTTTTACGACCGTGACCCCGAAATTTTCAACAAAGCCGTTGAATTATTTCGGCAAGAAGGCGTCCGTTTAGACGAACTAGGAAAACACCCGCAAATCCCTACATTATTAGCCTGCTTTGAACAAGAAGGTCATATTTATTTAGTTCAAGAGTTTATAGAGGGATCGACTCTTAAACAAGAATTAGACAAGAGTGTATACGATGAAGAGCAAATTTGGCAACTGCTGCAAGACTTATTGCCCGTGCTGCAATTTATCCACGACAAGCGCATCATTCACCGCGACATCAAACCTGAAAATATTATCCGCCGACAGTCAGACAACAAACTCGTATTGATCGATTTCGGCATTGCCAAACTGCTGACTGATTCAGCTATGCTTCGTCCAGCAACGGTCATCGGCAGTCAAGATTATGTAGCTCCCGAACAAATGCGCGGCAAAGTATTTCCTGCTAGCGACCTTTACAGTTTAGGTGTTACTTGCATTCGCCTAATGACGCAAGTTCCTCCCTTGGATATGTACGACTGCGACAACGAGCGCTGGTGGTGGCGCGAGTTTCTCCCTAAAGCCACGAGTCTTAGCGACGAGTTAGGTGAAATTTTAGATAAATTGCTGCAAACTCGTCTCACTCAGCGGTACAGTTTTGCTGCGGAAGTTTTGCAAGATATCCAAGCAGCTTTAGATATTCGCGATCAAAATTTGCTTTCGCCCAAAATGCCGATCGCTCCTGCTCTCGATAATAGCGACAACTCAACCGATCTCAGCGCCCTACAAACTCCTGATTCTCTAATTTTACCGACCAATGCCGTCGCCGATTGTGCAGAAGATTTTTCCTTATCTGTTACTTCAAATACTTCAAATATCAAGCCAACCCTAATTTCTGCACGGGGAGTTGATTATACCAAACTGCGCGATTTTTTGTCTAACAAAAAGTGGAAAGAAGCCGATCGCGAAACTTGGGGTCTGATGTGTCAATCTATTTCCCAGGAACCGGGAACTCAGCTAGAAATTAGCCAAATTTACCAGCTTCCCTGCGAAGATTTGCAAACACTCGATCGCCTTTGGTTGCGCTACAGTCAAGGTCGGTTTGGCTTCAGCGTCCAAAAGCAGATTTATGAAAGCGTTAAGGGAGACTATATCAGATTTTGCGATCGGGTCAACTGGCAAACCTACAATTCTGCTAATACTTTAGGGCAGATTAAATTTAGTCAGCAAGCACCAATCGGACACCTCCCCTCTCGCAGTTGGGTTGGCGGCATTCAGTGGCTGCGGCATCTCGATGCCCTGTCAGCAAAATTAACCGAGTGCGACAATAATGCTGCTCCTAAATTGTAATGTTTATACCGACTAACTAACTAAAATTTTAACTTTAAACTCTACCTGAAAGCAGAGAAATTTGTCGCGCTAGATGTAACCAGCGACCGAGGTTCGGTGCGATCGCTTGTCGCACAATGGATGCTGAAGGTGAACACAGCTACAAGTCTGCAATCCAGAGACTGTAACAACAGAATTAAAAGAGGTATCGATCCATGTTTTTTCACAAAAAACAATTAATGGCTGCGGTGACAGTAGACGAAGCCAACCCCCGTTTTGCCCAATTGCTCCTAGAACAGTTTGGCGGAGCAACCGGAGAACTCACAGCAGCTCTGCAATACTGGGTGCAGTCCTTTCACTGTGAAGATGCAGGGATTAAGGATATGCTCCAAGATATTGCAATAGAAGAATTCAGCCACTTAGAAATGGTGGGCAAACTCATCGAAATGCACACCAAAAACGTTGACCAAACAGAAGCTTATAAAAGCACTTTGTTTGCGGTGCGAGGTGTAGGTCCGCACTTGCTGGATAGCCAAGGTCAAGCTTGGACGGGTGCTTACGTCAACGAAGGTGGCGATGTAGTGCGCGATTTACGCGCTAATATCGGTGCGGAAGCAGGAGCTCGCCAAACCTACGAAGAGTTGATTAAACTAGCACCGGATATGGGAACGAAAAAGACCCTGCACTTTCTGCTGACTCGCGAAATTTCTCACACTGAAATGTTCATGAAAGCTCTCGAAGCGTTGGGTAAACTCACCGATCCGCTGTTCGGTAATATTCCGCCAGATTCCACTGTGGATCTCTACTTTAACTTGTCAACAAATGGCAAGGATGAACGCGGCCCTTGGAACTCAGAACCTACTTTCCAATACATTGCCGATCCCGCTCCCAAAGGTTAATTTGAGAGTTGTTTAGATTGTGTGGCTTAGAAGATTTAAGCCC
>NZ_JAUBSD010000049.1:0-21220 GCF_036704575.1 Microcoleus sp. K5-D4 | reverse complement strand
CCAATACATTGCCGATCCCGCTCCCAAAGGTTAATTTGAGAGTTGTTTAGATTGTGTGGCTTAGAAGATTTAAGCCCATTATTAAGTAAATTTTAAGCCGCGCACCTTCTTTTGTAAGGTGCGCGGCTTAGAAGATTTAAGCCCTGTGTTGAGTAATTTTCAAGCTGGGTACTTTGCTTTAGTTGTTAGAGGTGCGCGACTCGGAAGCTTCCGCTTGAGGGTTGAGTATTTTTCAAGTCACGCGCGCAACGGTGTTATAATTATTTGAAATCCGTATCGAACATTAACATCAAATCCATATTGAAATTGCGATCATCCACCTATTTATTAGTCTCTCACGGCAGCCGCGACCCCAGACCCCAACTAGCTTTGGAAAACCTAGGTCAACTGCTGTCTCAAAATTTGGCTGACTCGTTCCCCGCAGTAGCAACCGCCACCTTAGAACTTGGGCCCGCACCGCTGCACGAACAAATTTGCAGTTTTGGCGAACGTACCCTGTCGCTGGGACTGAGAGAATTGCAAATCCTGCCTGTATTTTTATTGCCGGGAGTTCACGTCGCCGAAGACATACCGGCAGAGGTGGAAATTGCCCAAAAAACTTTTGGTGACAAGCTAAAAATTGAATTGCGCCCGCATTTAGGTTCCCAGGAAGCAGGCTTAACAAAATTGGTAGAAAGTCAGATGCAAGAGGTGACTTTTCTCCCCAATCTGCTATTGCCAAAATGGATTTTATTATCTCACGGCAGCCGTCGCCCCGGAGGTAACTCGACAGTTGAGGAAATCGCTAGCAAACTCGGTGCGCTGACAGCTTATTGGTCGGTAAAGCCGAGTTTGGAAGAGCAAATTGACAGTTTGGTTCGTGGTGGACAGCAGCAAATAGGGATTGTGCCATACTTCTTATTTAATGGAGGAATTACAGATGCGATCGCCAAAAATGTCGCACAGCTAAAGCAGCAATTTCCTGCGGCGGAACTTCATCTCGCAAATCCTCTAGGCCCAAGTGTACAATTAGCAGACTTAATTGGGAATTTAATTCAAAAATGAACCGCAGAGGCAAAGAAGAGGTAAAGGAAGAAAGAAAAATGTCTTTAGGAAAAGTGTATTTAGTCGGTGCGGGCCCCGGAGATCCGGGTTTGATGACGTTGAAGGGAAAAGCTCTGTTAGAATGCGCGGATGTAGTGATTTACGACGCTTTAGTCAGCCCTCAAATTTTGGCAGCAATCAACCCCCAAGCAGAACGAATTGATGCTGGAAAACGCAAAGGTCGTCACTCGTTAATGCAGGACGAAACCACTCAACTAATGATAGAAAAAGCTGGAGATAATGCGATCGTAGTTCGTCTCAAAGGCGGCGATCCGTTTATCTTCGGCCGCGGTGGCGAAGAAATGGAAGAGTTGGTAAAAGCAGGAGTGTCAGTAGAAGTCGTCCCCGGTGTCACTTCTGGAATTGCGGCCCCTGCTTATGCGGGAATTCCTTTAACACATCGATCGTACAGTTCCTCTGTCACCTTTGTCACCGGTCACGAATCAGCGGGAAAATATCGACCGGAGGTAAATTGGCAGGCGATCGCCCGCGGCTCGGAAACCATTGTAGTATACATGGGAATCCACAATTTGCCTTACATTATCGGCCAGTTAACAGATGCAGGATTGAGTGCAGAAACGCCCATAGCGTTAGTGCGCTGGGGAACGCGGCCGGAACAAGAAGAATTGATCGGGACTTTGGGTACAATTGTAGAGCAAGTTGAGGCGATCGGATTTGCAGCACCTGCGATCGCAGTAATCGGAAACGTCGTCAATTTGCACTCAATATTGTCTGGCTGTCGGCCAGTTTCTCAGACTGTAGAATAAGCGGGAAAATTGGGTCAGAAGCGATCTAATTTCGATCGCTTTGATTTCCCTCCCTCTGAGGTGGCTCGCCAGCGGGGACGAGGGCCCGCTCGATGTCATTCCGATGTCATTCCTAGACGCATAAATGACATAAAAATGTCATTGCTCACTCTTGAGTGTTAGCTTTCGCGCTCTATTATGGGTATTGCACAAAGTTGAATGATTAAGAGAACAGAGAAATCCGCCCGTACTTAAGATAGTAGATCAGCAAGCGTACTGACTTGTACAACATATCAACGGACTTGGAATAATATAAAGTCTGGTATTGCATCATGGAGAATGATGTGATGAAATATGCCAATGCCTTGCCCTCCCACAGTCAAAGTTCCAAAGTGGTAAAAAATCGACACCGCCAAGGTAAACAGAGCTATCTGTGTCGAAGATCATCTTTGAATATCTTCTTGTGGTTCATTAAAGTTATAATCCGTCACTTTACTCTAGCGACTGTCTATTCCAGCCTCACTTGGGCCCCCCACAAATCTTGCGGGAGAAATACTCTGTCGGTGGGTAGGGGAGCAACTGGGGCCGTGAGGGTAAATTGACCCGCTTCAATTTGCTGCTTCAATTCCAATGCTACTTGCCGGGAGAGAAACATACTCGCAAGGGGGGCGGCCCGTACTGGTTTGCCCTCGATGAGAATGCGGCCAGTCTTTAATTGAGCATAGCTGACTAAACCGAAGGTGGGACGAACGCGCCGGGGGATAGAGAAATCTACCACCGGCGCTACTATTTTTTTGTCGGATACTGCACAGTGGGCGACGACTGTTTCGTTTAAGACGGGAAACGGGATGCCGACTCCCAGCATCAGGGATGGGCCGTAGTTTTTGAAGTAGCAGCCGCGCACCCATTTGGAGTTCATCTGTTTGGCGTCGCCGATGAGTGCGAGGGTGGCGGCCGGGCCGATGGGGGTGCGGTTGGGCTGGCGTTTTTGCAGCGGGAAGTGCTGGGTTCCTTCCCAGGTGATGTAGCCCTGAGCGCCTCCTAAGAAGATGCGGGTGCCGATGCCGATGATTTCGAGGTCGGGGTCGTTTAGCAGGGGAGACATGGCTCCAAGGTTCGAGTAGACGGCGTTGCCGAGGTTTGGTTGCAGGGGGCCGAGGTAGGTGAACAGCGGGCGATCGCCCCCGTTGACTCCAACAATAAAGTTTTGATATGCGTTGCGGGGATTGAATAAATAAAACTGGTTGATTGTATCGCGGGTAATCGTGGTTTCAAAGGAGGCGCGGGGGTAGCAGTCTGTTACCTGCCCCAAGGCGCGCAACTGCACGGGTTTGCCTGCTATTAAGTCTTCGATGACGTGTCCGCCGCCCCGTTCGCGGGATTCTTCGCCGTCTTCGGCTACTTGGGTGGCTCCCAGGTACAGGTCTACTGCCCCGAAGCCGGAGTAGGCTAAAACGCCGTCTAGCCAGCACTGGCGGATTTTTATGGGCGGGTCGGTATGGCCGAGGTTGATGATTGCACCGGAGGATTCCATCGGCTCGAAGGTGCCGGTGGTAATGACATCGACTTCTTTGGCTGCTTGGGTAATGCTGGTTTCTTGAACTCTAGTTTTGAGTTCTTCGATTGTCCAGACTGTGGCTTTGCCTTGGCTGATTTTATCGTTGATTTCGTCGATCGATCTCATATATTTTAGATTTTGGATTTTAGATTTTAGATTTTGAATTGATTGATTTTGGATTGATTTTGATTTTGGATTGACTTGGGATTGATGGAATGTCTATCGAGCGAATGCAGTTTTGGCGATCGACCTCGGTTTGATAACACCGCAAAATGCTATAACCGATATCAGGGTTATATTATAAATAAAATAAAGAGCGATCGCCATGACTCAAGCGATATTAAAACCAGTCACCTTCGATGAATTTATTGACTGGTATCCTGAAAATTCGGTAAACCGTTACGAACTGCACAATGGAACTATTGTTCAGATGCCTAAAGCAACCGGAGAACATTCAGAAGTAGCCGGCTTCGTCTGCCTGAAGCTAGGGATTGAAATCGAGAGGCTAGGACTTCCTTACTTCGTTCCCAAAGAATGCGTTGTCAAAGCTGATAACGAGCTATCTGGTTACGAACCGGATGCGATCGTTTTGGACAGGCAAGGGACGGACAGCGAACCGAGATGGAAAAAGGAATCTATCATTACAATGGGTAGTTCTGTCCCGCTAATTGTCGAAGTAGTCAGTACCAATTGGCGGGATGATTACGGCTACAAATTGGTTGATTACGAAGCTTTGGGCATTTCTGAATACTGGATTGCGGACTATTTGGGACTTGGCGGGCGACGCTATATTGGCAATCCTAAACAACCTACTTTTTCTGTTTGCCAGTTGATTGACGGTGAGTATCAAGTCAGTCTGTTTCGGGGTAGTGATAGGGTTGTGTCACCCACATTTGGGCAGTTGAATTTGAGTGTTCAACAGATTTTTAGCGCCGGCAGAGATACGGTAGAAAATGCGAGGCTTGAAGATAGTTAGTTGAGGGTGTTCGTACCACAAATTTCCTACGTTGGTAGTGAAAACTTCTGTCCTATAACTGGGAATCAATCAGGAGTGAAGTCATTATGAACCTTAACTATTGATTGTCAGGAGCCTCATTTTCAGCCGGATCGGGGATGTTGGGTTTCTGTTCTGGTAAATATTTTTCTGGCAGGGTTTCGGTGACTCCTATAGATTCATGTTTTTCATTGATAGCAGAATCGATTGCTGCTAAGGTTTTAGGACTGGCACTCCACTGGTTTAGAATATCTTTAATGAGGGCTTCCCTAATCCAAACTTGAGCTACAACGGTGAGGGGGAGAGCTAGCAATAAGCCTAAAAATCCAAAGAAGGTGGCGAAGAATACTTGAGCTATTAATGTTACTGCTGGCAGCAGTGATACTTGCTGTGCCATGACGTAAGGGGTGAGGAGGTTGCTTTCAAATTGTTGAATTAGAAAGTAGAGGATCAGCACAAAACCGGATTTTAACGGCGAGTCTAAAAGTGCGATCGTCACTGGAGGAATCACGCTCAAACCAGGACCGATATTGGGTATTAGGTTCAGCAAGCCGGCTAAAACAGCGTGAGCTAGAGCTAGGGGAACCTGCAATACTGACAAACCAATTAAACTCAGGAAAGTGATGACGCTCATGCTAATTAAAGCACCGATTACCCATCGACCGAGCGCTATTTCGCATTCATCTAATATGCCATCGATTCGCCGCCGATAAAAAGAGGGGAAAAGTTGTATAAATGCTTTGCGGTAAGAGAGAGGTTCTGCTAATGTCATCAAGGTCAAAACTATGACTAGCAAAAAGCTGAGAATAACGCCTAATGTGTTACCGACAAAAGCTCCTGCACCGCCGACGAGTTGATTGAATAGGGGTTGCAGTTGTTGGATAATGTCGTTAATATCAAGATTCGGTAGCCGCTGACCCATTTGTCCCGAAAATCGAGTTTCAATCTGATCGATCCACTCATTTAATTTTGCTATTCCTTGAGGACCTCTTTGGGTAAGTTGTTGAAACTGTTGGGCAAAGGGTGGTACAATGATGAGGAATAATCCTACGAAGATGAGGACTAGGAAGCTAACTGATAAAAGTACGGCGATCGATCTTTTGAGTCCGAATTTTTGCAAGTAGCGTGCTAGTCGGTTTAAGGCTGTGGCTAAGACGACGGCGGCAAACAGCAGCAGTAGGGCCTGCCTGATTTGCCACAGGATGTAACAAGATGCGATGAGGGCTAATAAGCCCATCCACTGTCCTAGCTTCATTAGATTTTAGATTTTAGATTTTAGATTTTAGATTGAGGAATAGGGTATGGGGAATTGCTGCTTGGTAATTGTTCAGCAGCCCAGAAGCGATGAATCGCCTTTATATCAAGATACAGCAGATGCGCGCGATCGCCTCTTTAATCAGATACCCCTATTCGGACATTAACATAAGCAGCCTCCTCAATTCCCTTTGGTGAACACCTGCTGCGCCGTCAGCTTCAATTCGGGGAAAGTTCGGGACTCAATACCCTCGCCGCCTCTGAACAATTTGACTTGGTATTCGCCGTCAATTAGTTGGTAAACCGAAAAAGTGGGTTGTTTGGGATTGCCAATAAACCGTCTGCCGCCCAATCCTAGATAGTCTATAATCCAATATTCTTGAATACCCATTGACTCATAAGCCTCAAGCTTTAGGGCATAATCATCACCCCAATTAGTGCTAGTTACCTCGACGATTAGGGGGACTGATGAACCCATTGTGATAATTGATGATTTTTCCCATCGCGGCTCGTTGCCAATGGTTTGTTCGTGGAGTACAATGATATCTGGTTCATATCCCGATTCCTCGCGCATGGGTTTGATGACGCATTCTTTGGGGATGAAGTAGGGTAGGTTTAAGCGTTCTATTTCGAGAAATAACCAGCCGCTGGTAAAACCGGTCACTTTAGAATGTTTACCTGTTGCTTTTGGCATCTCAACAATCTCTCCATTGTGCAGTTCGTAGCGGTGCTCAGAGTTCTCAGGATACCAATCAATGAATTCATCGAATGTTACTAATTCAGGTATGATTTGAATCATGGTGAATGCCTCAACTTTGGTTTTGATAAGCTGTACGGGGAATTAAGATTTTGGCAAAAACACAGTCTTTAGACCAAGTAGCGATCGCACTTTTTGATTCCGTCTCTACTGCTGCTGTTGGCGCGATCGCCACCCGAGGATGGCAGCTAAGATGATACTGGGGGTAAAGACGGCGATTAGGGCGTTGAGGTCGGTAGAGGGGATGGATAAGCTAGGCCCTGCGTACTTGATGCCCAGGGAAAGGGCGGCGGAGAGGGAGAATACTTTGAGGATGGGGCTGATGTTGGTGTTCATGGCCGTGGTAGTGGGTTGTATAATCTGGTTTTCACACTATTATTGCAAGTATGTGTTGGGGGTGGGCTTGCAGTTTGGGCGTGAGGTGGGGGCGATCGCTTTTCCTAGGCGAGGCGCTGATGAGATACCTTTACATCTTAGAATGGGAAGTACCACAGCACAATTTAGCAGTATCAGGAGCGATTCATAATGGATACCCAAGAACCAGAGTTAATAGAAAAAATTCGTCAACAATTTGACAATGCCCCTTATCCGAGAATTCCCCTAGAGACATCTCCTAAGAATAACTATCAGACTCTCTATCTCCATAGTTTGGTAACAGCTTACTATATAAGAAATCAGAAAGTCATAGAAACCGAAGGAAAAGTTATTTTAGATGCCGGCTGCGGCAGCGGGTACAAATCGTTAATTTTGGCAGAAGCAAATCCGGGAGCCAAAATTGTTGGGATCGATTTATCCGAAGAGTCTGTTAAGCTGGCGCGAGAACGCTTGCAATATCACGGCTTTGACAATATTGAGTTTCATGCTCTGTCAATTGAGGAACTGCCTAGCTTAAACCAGCAGTTTGATTATATCAACAATGACGAGGTGCTTTATCTATTGCCCGATCCAGTTGTCGGATTGCAAGCCATGAAATCTGTTTTGAAACCGGATGGAATTATTCGCACCAACCTCCACAGCTACCTCCAGCGCAGTACATTTTTGGACGTTCAAAAAGCATTTAAAGTTATGGGTTTAATGGATGAAAACCCAACAGAAATGGAGATTGGGTTAGCCAGAGAAATAGTAGACTCCCTCAAGAATGACGTTGTTATCAAGGCAAGATCTTGGATTCATACTGGTGAAAAAACAGACGAGTGGATGCTAGCAAACTATTTGTTGATAGGAGATAAAGGTTTTACTATTCCTGAAGTGTTTAGAGCATTAAGAGAGGCGGATTTAGAATTTATTAGCATGGTGAATTGGCGGCAGTGGAACGTGACGGATTTGTTCAAAGAGTCAGATAACCTACCGGCATTTCTAGGAATGAGCTTGCCGGAAATTTCTATCGAAGAGCGGCTACATCTGTTTGAACTGTTACATCCCGTTCACCGCCTGCTTGACTTTTGGTGCGCTCATCCCAACCAAACTCATTCCTTGGTTCCTGTTTCGGACTGGATTTTAGCTGACTGGCTGCAGTCAAAAGTGCATCTGCATCCTCAGCTCAGGACACCGCAGCCTAGAGCAGACCTGATTGACTCCATTGGCAACCAAAAACCTTTTGAAATTAGCAGTTATCTCACTTTGCCTACTTTAGTACCGATCAGGATAGAGAGCAGTATGGCGGCTTGCTTACTGCCTCTGTGGGACGGATCGCAGTCTATGATGTCCCTAGTGGATAGGTGGCTCAAAATCAGACCAGTAGACCCCGTTACCCTAGATCGGGTCAGCCAAGAAAAGGCTTTTGAAGAGATCAAGGAACTGTTAACTAATCTAGAAGCCTTTCTGTACGTGCTTTTGGAGCGCGCTTGAGCGTCACTGTGCGTTTCTGTTCGCCTGCTCCAAAAAAACTTTGCCCGGGGTGATATAAAAGCGATCGATAGTGGGTAAGTTACGTATAAGAGTTAGAAATCAAGCATTCCCCCCCTCTAGGAGAAACGACATATGAAGACTGAATTTAAGGCTAAGTTCTTGCAACACCTCAACAAAAAGGGAGACAAGGGTTTTACGCTGATTGAGCTGCTGGTCGTGATCATCATCATTGGCATTCTGTCTGCCATTGCCTTGCCATCCTTCCTAAACCAAGCCAACAAAGCTAAGCAGTCAGAGGCTAAGCAGTACGCTGGTTCGATGAACCGAGCACAACAAGCATCATTTGCGGAAAACGGTCAATTCCTAGGTAAAGTTGAGGAGTTGGGGCTTGGTATCCGCACTGAAACTACAAATTACAAATACACTATCGAACCAGCAAATGTTGACAAAGCTACTAGCACTGTTGGAAATCTAGCTTCATCCCAAGTTCAGTCACTCAAAGCGTACATCGGAGTGGTCTCTCTAATTAAACAAGCTGGCGCTACAGAAAAAACTAGCACAGCTGTATTGTGCGAGAAACAAACTGCTGGTGTTGTCACTCCAACAATAGCTGGTGCCGTAGACAATACGGATGATAATCTAGCCTGTAAAAACAACGCTGACTATACCATAGTTGCTAAGTAGAACTGGTGTGAAACGGGAAATTTTTTCCTGTAAGCTTAGTTTCAACCTTTTTTAACGAGTGGGTAGTGTTCTTGACCCTACCCATTTATCTTATAAAAATTTTTAGCGATCGCACTCTAATAATCTAGATGCTAGTATCGCTATTTCAAATTTTATTAACTGAGCAGGTCGATTTGCACGAACAGAAAGCTTATAAATATTTTATCGAAGGAAATTATACTCAGGCTGCGAAGCTCTACGAAGAGGCTATTGCAGCACAACCGACTGTCAAGGTATATTACTGGCAGTTGGGCTTGGCGTTGCTGTTGCAGGGGCATGAAGCTGAAGCTCAGACGACTTGGTTGCTGGGCATAGCAGAGGGAGAGCCGGAACAAGTTGAGCAATGGACAGCCGAACTGTTCAAGGTGCTGGAAACGGAAGCAGAGCGTCGGGAAGCTTTGTCCGACTACTCTGTTGCTTGGACGATACGACAGCATTTGCGGGAAATCAATCCCGAAGATGTTAACAATTTGCTGCGTTTGATCGCTCTTTCTGTCTACCTTGAGATTTTTACAGCAGACGAACTAACTTCTTATGGTTTAATAGAGATACTCCAGTTACAGCCGGGGATAGAGGTAGATGCCGAGCTATTAATGCAAGTATTGCAAATTGTTTTGAATGGCACTCCCGCGCAGCCGGCGACACTGAAGTTTGCAGAAGCTTGTCTGGCTCATGTATCTAAGCCTGAAGATTATATCAGCATTATAGTAGCAACTTCTGTAGAAATTGGCTACTTGTTAAGACTGCCTGCACTGGCAGTACGCTTCATTCACTTGGGTTTGCGCCTAGATGCAGATCATCCTGAGCTGCTGTACAACCTGGCTTGTTTCTATCAGAATCTCGGTCTGTACGAGGAAGGGATAAAGACAGCTAAGTTGTTCGAGTCGGTCGCTACTGATTTAGCCAATCAAGTTTATGCTCAACACTTGATTTTGCGGGGGTTAATGAGTGCAGGTGGGCACTGGAAAGAAGCTGTTTCGGTAATCGAGAAACTGTTGCAATGCCTAGAGTTACTAATAACAGAACAGCCAAGAGATATTGGATCGACTACAGTTAACAAGCTGTTTGTAACCAGTTTCTTTTTTCCGTATTTTCAGGATAATCCCCAGCATGACAGACAAATTCGCAACCAATTGTCTCATTTATGCCAAGCTAATGTTGAAATTTATGCCAGAGAACAGATAGAACGCTCCCGACAGCAACATTTAGCACGCAAAAGCAACAGCGTTTATCATCAGCCTTTAAAGATTGGCTATCTATCTCATTGCCTGAGGCGGCATTCTGTGGGCTGGCTAGCCCGATGGCTATTTCAGTACCACGACCACCATAGCTTTCAAATTCACGGTTATTTTATCAACTATAAAGAGAAAACTCACTTTTTAGAGGAATGGTATGCAAATCAGGTTGACAAAGCTTACAACTGCGGTCTGTCTGCAGTCAATATTGCTGAGCAAATAGCTGAAGATAAAATTGATATTTTAATCGATATTGACAGCATTACTTTAGACATTAATTGTGAGGTGATGGCTATGAAACCTGCACCCATTCAAGCTACATGGCTAGGTTGGGATGCTTCGGGATTACCTAGTATTGACTACTTTATGGCCGATCCCTACGTGCTGCCGCAATCAGCACAGGATTATTACAGTGAAAAAATCTGGCGCTTGCCACAAACTTATATTGCAGTGAATGGTTTTGAGGTGGGGATACCAAATTTGCGTCGAGATATATTGAACATTGAGAGTGAAGCTGTTGTATATATGAGTAATCAGATCGGTTACAAACGACATGCCGATACAGCGCGATTACAGATGAAAATTTTAAAAGAAGTCCCGAACAGTTACTTTCTAATCAAAGGGGTAGCGGATGAAAAATCGATTCAAAAGTTCTTTAACCAGCTAGCAGAAGAAGAGGGTTTGGAGGGCGATCGTCTGCGATTTTTGCCAAGAGTTACTTCAGAGGAAGTTCACCGAGCTAACTTAGGTATTGCGGATGTAGTTCTGGATACTTATCCTTACAATGGAGCCACAACTACTCTAGAAACTCTTTGGATGTGCATTCCCTTGGTGACGCGAGTCGGGCAGCAATTTGCGGCGCGCAACAGCTATACTATGATGATGAATGCAGGGGTAACAGAGGGAATTGCTTGGACTGATGAAGAATATGTGGAATGGGGAATTCGCTTAGGGAAAGATGCTGCTTTGCGGCAACAAATTTCGTGGAAACTGCGGCAGTCAAGGCAAACTGCTCCACTGTGGAATGCCCAGCAGTTTACGCGAGAGATGGAAAAAGCATACGAGCAGATGTGGCAAATTTATCTCCAAAGTTAGCCTTATTAAGCTATACTCTCAAACGAGTCAATATCACAATCACTAATATAATCCCGAATTCTGGCAACGATAGGCAGGGAACCTAGTCCCTGCTTGACTAGCTCGGGAAATTGAGCTAGGCCCTCAATGATATTGTTGGCAAAGTTATATTGGGGGTTATTGCCATGTTGCAAAGTCAGATATTCCAATAATTCTAAAGCGTAGTCCGGGAAATTCATAATATCGGCAATGCAAGCCAATTTAAGAATATTCTCAGGTGTTGTCATATTTTGATCAATTTCTTTTCCAATTAAATCGCGGAAGTAAAACGCATCTCCCCACAGTAATTGTCCGCCGCGGAGTGTTGAACCAATAGGGGAATGACTGCGGAAACGGCGAGCGCCTGTTAAATCAAATAGTGTAAAACCTTGGTTCCTGAGATAGATATCTACATCTGCAAACAAAGGTTGATTTAAGTATAAATTTGAAAACGAGACTTCAACTTGAACAGCTAGAATACTTTGTTTTAAAATTTCTACTGCACCTTCTAACACCAAAACTTCAGCACCTTGAACATCAATTTGTAGAAAATCTATTTCATCAATTCCTTCCTGCTGGCAGAACTCATCTAAAGTGGTGGTTTCAAGTTCTATACAAAAATCTAAGTTCACCAGTTCGGGTAGTCCTGAAAAACGCTCCAAGTAAGGTTCATTCGGTGGATAAAGCGAACTGCACATGGGATGTTGTGTGACATAAAGTGTAGATTCACCTACAGACTTTGCTAAGGCTAGAGGAATATGTTTTTCAGTCCAATTGACTTGTCGTGATTCAAGGTCAGCATTGGCGGCTTCGCAAGCATCTGCATCTGCATCAAAACCGTAGATAGTCAGCCGAGGTGCAAAAATATTCCATGCCTGACTGCCATAGTCATCTTGGCTTGTTAATTTACGACAGCCAACATTACAAACTGTCATGTGAATTTGTTCTAAATGACCACTTTTCTTTAAGCTTTCAATAAAAAATGTCATAATCAAAGTATCCTCTTCTTTTTCCAAAACAGATTATTCTTGAGTTACTAGGTAACTTTGATTGGGAGGTAAAGCGATGATATTCATGTTTCCGTGCAACTCCTCGGCGGAGTTTACAGGAATTAGGTTCTGCAAGTAAGGTTGATAGCGGAATAATCGATATCCTTTCCCTCGAAGGTAGTCAGCAACAGGTACATTGCTGTCTTTACTCCCCGCAGCGATATTTTCATACATGATGACGGGAGCAAATTCAGATAAGATTCTGTCGCTGCCGGTCAATACTGACAGTTCGTGCCCTTCAACATCTATTTTGAGGAAATCTAGTCGGGTCAAGTTTTCCTGCTCAATCAAGCTGTCTAGAGTAAAGCAGGTGACTTCTTCAAAAGAGTCTGGCTGCATTTCTGCGACAGCTTCGCCAGTGGCGATTTTGTTTAATTCACTGGCAGGAGAAAGAGATAAGCGAACTGTTCCAGAGCGATCGCTGGCAGCACCGGCACAGACTTTCACCCAGTTTAGATGATTTATTCTACAGGTTTCTTGCAAATAGCTAACGCAGCCAGAAAAAGGCTCTACGGCCAGCACGCGGCCTTGGGAACCGACTCGGAGAGCAGCGCTAAAGGTGTAAACTCCTACATTAGCACCCACATCGATAACAGTCATGCCTGGTGCGATCGCACTGCGCCAAAATTCCATTTCTTTTTCAAACCAATCTCTTTCGGCAATCAATACGCTGCTGGTTATACAACCGTAAAACCTTGGTTCAACTGCTAATAAAATTTGAGTTTCAAAAGGCACATAAGTGAAGGGACTGTTAACTTCTAACTCCGTCCATCTCCACTCTAGAGAATTGGGATGCTGTAGACCCAATTGTCGAGCAAAATTTAGCCATTGCTGGGCATATTCTATCTGATCTAAATCTTTACAGGCGATGTATAGAGCTTGCAGGACGGGTGCTGAATCAGAGGAAATTTGTTTGGCACGGTGCAAATACATGACTCCTTCCGATTGATCGTTTAGCAGACTGTATACTCCTATTTTTAAATTTATGGCATCCGAATATGGTAAAACTTGAGCCGTTAGGTGCAGCAGCCTCATTCCGAATTCATTGTAAGAAATTATCTGCGATCGACCTAGTGCTTCAATTAACAATAATATTGATTGACTGCGAGCGTCTTCGGCTTGTAAAATTTGAATTAGCTGTTCTGCTTGGTACGTCTTCAAACTACTACCAGTTGGTGGGAGATAAACAAGAGCTGGAGGAAATTTTTCTAATGAGCCCCCAGCCGACTGCTGAATACCAAGGGATACCAAAAAATGAAAAGCTTCTTTAATTGATTCATCGGATTCCCCAGTCAGGGCAAGAACTAGGGCAAAATGAGCTGCACAGAGTGGATGATTGTATAAATCTACTGCACTCTTTAAGGCTTCTAAAGCTGTATTGATATATATTTCTTTGAGGGATGATTCCTGGCACTGCTCTGCTTCTATCAAGGCGACTACAGCAAAATTGTTTAAATCCGTCGCTGATACAGGTTCGTCCCAAGATGTATTCTCAAGAATTGAAGCTACGCGCGACAAGGTATCTAAATCGATAGTCGGACAGTTTCTTTGGAGGTATTCTAAGTATAAAATGGCGGGGGTTTTTTCGTTAAAATTATTTTGTATTTGAGAAATTGTGAGAAATAAACTTTCTGGTAAAATGAACTGCCAATCTCCTGTTTCTGATTGGACGGCTCGCTTGCGACTGAAGCTAGCGAGATCGCAGCAGGGAAGGTTTTCTGCTTTGGCTGCTGCGATCGCCTGTTTATTTTCATTCTCTAAGACAAGTCTAGCCTGGATGCGACTCAACAGCGCTTCCCGCTGTTTTTCCTCCAGTTGTCCTACCAAGGAAATTTCGGCACACTCAGTAACGTCCAAATCTTCTTCTATCAGCAAATTCATGGCGACACTGGATAAAATCAGATTTGCATCCTCCTCAGAAATGTTGCCAGTATCTACAAGTAATGTCATCTTCATTCGATCGGGGTGAGAGGCGATCGCCCTGATAACTTGTGTAAATTCTTCGCAAATCGTCTCTTCTGATGCTAGCCAATTTGGGAAAACGATTAAATTGATTGACCGCAGCTTTAAAGGCAAGAATGCTGCATCTATCAAAGCCAAACTCACCGTTTTCGCCATTTTCGACCACGAAAAATTTTGCGCTTGTTTGAGACCCGCAGCAATTAAGGCCTTGCGAACATCCGGTTTTTGCACTTCGCAAAGCGCATTTGCCAGTTCGCTAACATCAGCATCGTTAACATATAATGCAGCTTTCCCTGCGACTTCAGGTATAGACGCATTTGCACAAGTAATGACTGGACATCCGCAAGCGATCGCCTCCAGCACAGGTAAGCCAAAACCTTCATACTTCGACGGATAAACCAGTGCAACAGCACCGGAATAAGCAGCTATCAACTCTTCATCGCTGAGTTGCAGTACGATATGCACCGTACAACCTGACGTATAGGATCTAAACTTTGTATCTAATAACAAATCACTCCCCGTACAGACAATTTCAAACCCTTGTCTGCTTTCAAGTTGAGCAAAAGCCTGGAAAAACAAAGTTCCATTCTTATAACCAATTCCAGGTCCGATCAAAAGAAAGTATGGCTTTGAGATACCGTACTTGTTTTTAAAATGATTAACTGCCTCTGGACTCGCTGGTGAAAATTTACTGTTAACTCCGCAATGAGCTACAGTTACTGAATCTGAGGCAATATCTGGAAAAAACTTTACTAAGTCACGGGCTGTATTTTCGGAAATTGCGATGTATGCAGATGCGTGGCGAATCCCGAAATGCTTTTCACGCCACATCGGTGTAATTAAATTTACTCCTTCAACTTCTGGAATCATGTCATACGCTATGAATGCAGAGGGAGTTGATAGGGGAGTTGTGTAGTAAGTCGAGATAAATAAGTCTGCACTCTGTTCGTCACAAACTTGCTGTAGCATTGCGCGATCGGCATCCACTGTGTCATAGTTGTAAGCAGGCAAAGGACGGTACTGGATGCCGGGAATTTCCGGCATTGTTCCCGTTCTGTCAATAACAACTACGTGTTCGGAAAAACCGTTTTCTACCCATTCTTCTAAGAGAGATTTCCATACCCGAGCAATTCCAGTTTTATAGCGCTGAAAAAATACGCCGTCTACAATTATTTTGGGAAATAGCTGGTGAGGCTTGGCCGACTTTTGTTGCTGAGGTACTTGTACAAACTTCCAGGTATTGCTATCTTTTTCTTTCTGCGCGATCGGCTGGATGTCACAAGCCTTTGCAGTATCGACCGCCGTTAAATCTTTAACCCAGGGAAAATACTGACTCAAGCAAACCGGGAATCTAGTTTGCCGCTGCAACTGGGTCCATTTAGCAACAGCATTAGCATAACCGTAGTATTCCTCTTTAAAACGCAACTGTTCTATTGTGGCGTAAGCGAAATGTTGAAAATTTAGCCCGGCTTCTTCAGTTTCTTCGTGTAAAAAAGGATTGACCTTAGCCACATCGCGCCAACCGTCAGGATTAGGTTCCGCTAATATTGGGGGTTCATGTGCGGCCCAAAATGCTCCCGGCTTAAATCTCCAAGTACGCAACCAATCTTGTTGAGGATTCTGAGCATAACAATTGCGAGTGCTAATAACCAGATTTTCTCCAACAAAATACCAGCACCAGTAGAAAGCTGCTGTTTTTTCAGGATGATTGATAAACATCTGCCGCGCAGTACAAATTTGCTCGGCTGTCCACAGTTCATCTACATCCAATTGCCACAGCAAACATTCCTCTCTAATGTTTGTCAATGGCGCATTCGTCATTTCGCGTTTTCCCTCCCAGAAAACACCTGCGGGTTTGCGATATACTGTAATGTTTTCAGGGTATTGTCTTGCCAGTTCGTCAATGTACTCAGCAGTTCCGTCATTACTGCGTCCGTTGTTGTGAATTTCGTCCGCAATTTTCCCCCCTGATTTTAAAGACCAAGCTGTATCGTGCTTCAAGTCTGCTACACCCTCAACAATATGCCAGTGCCACTGAAAAGGTAACTCTTTGAAAACTTGGATATGGTAACGAATAAATGGTTCTCCATTGAGAACGATTGTAAAAAAATGTACTGGATTATCGGGAATTTGGCACTTGTTTTCTATATTTTCAGTCTTCTTGAAAACCGAATAACCGTGACGCAAAAATAGATTTTGCTCTACCAGGACATAGTTGGAATCTGAAAGTAATTTGCAATGATTCTGATAGTTCTTAAACGTATCGATGTCGTCAAGCATAATAAACTTGGCTCCATATATTTCGTCGAGTTCCCCTCGTCCCGTAAATTCAGAGCCGTCTATTATCACTAGATCGAAAATATCGATGTTATTTTCTTGCTTTATTTTTTTGATTCCGTTCTGCTCAACCCCGGATTCTTCAACATATTTTATATTATCTCGCAGCCAATCTATTACCTGTTCTAGTGGGTAAAATCTTAAACCTGTATTAATGTTGTTGTAGAAGTTGATAACTTCTTCTTCATCGGGAAATTCTTCTAAAGAAACAGTAGAGACGTTGTAGCACTTGACAAAATCATCATTAGCATATCTCTTTTTTAGTTCAGCAAAGCGAGGTTGTGAAATTTCTATACAGAATAGCCTTGGGTTGTTCGGATTTTGCCGAATCCCTGTCACCAATGCCTCTGTACTTCCTTCTCCCGATGACGAGCCAATTTCTAAGACTGTTTTAATATCTTCGTTCTGAACAATCCTTTGAATTGCCCGATAAAATTCATCATTTTTAATCTCAGGTGGAATTATCCTGTTGAAAGACGATTGAGAAACATTATTGTTCATTAAGTTGCACCCGGTTAAACTTAGTTTTTATAATTTGATATTGGCGAAGTTTTCTATTTTACAATGCGGCAACTTACCTGCTCTGTGTGCCATCTGTTTATTTTCTTGCTCTAATACAATGCGAGCGCGGAGACTGGGGCAGAGAATTTCCCATTGTATTTCGCTCATCTGTCCGATTAAGGTAATTTCCGGCACCTCGCCAACATCTAAATCCTCTTCCAACAGCAAACTCATGGTAACATTGCACAAAATAAGGTTAGCATCCTCTTCATCAATCTCACTACTGTCTATCAGTAGAGTGATGCGATCGCGATCGCGATGAGCCAAAACAGCTTTGATGACTGCTGACAACTCGCCAGAGAGAGACTCTTCTGGCTGATGCCAATTTGGGAAAATGATTAAATTAACTTCTCTGAGGTTTAATTTCTGGATCGTTTCTTCAATCAAGTCAAGATTAATTGTTTTCGCAGTTGTTATTAATTCGGGGTTAATTTCGTTAGTATAGTCGATAACGTTGACATTCCGCAAAATCGGTTCGCTATCCCAGGGGTCAAATGGAATTAATTTTTCCGCAGACAAATGCGGACGAAAGAAAAATTTGCCTTTTTCGTTCAGCATACAAGCGGCAAAGGAGAATGAGCTATTTGAAATTGCTGTGAGATCGCACTGGCTTAATAAATAAAAATCTGGATAAAATTCTGCTTCCGGTAACTCCAAACCTAAATCTTTGGTCGTGACAGGATTATACTCCTCAAAATCACTTAAAACTTTTTCCGGTTCATCGCTGGCAATAAATAGTATCGGTTCGTCGAGGGTTTCCCACAAACCTTTTAGCCATTCTCTGTACCATGCGCTCGGCGCGATGAAAAAATCGCTGTAGCCGTAGTCTCCCCGCCGCAAGTGCAAACCGACGATAGTTTTGCCGCGAGAGCGCAAACAATCCAATGCCTCCTTCATTTTAGTTTCTATTGCCTGCACAGGTTTGAACAGAGACCGAAAATACTCCTTGTGCGCTGCATAATACTTTGTATGGTACTGAAAGTAACCCCAAAAATCCACATTTTTGAAGGTTTCTTTGGCTTGTGGTATGCGAGCTTCTAAAAGGTTATTAGTTTCTTCGCTAACTACAGGTAACTCCTGAGAAATTGGCTGATCTTTGTAACCAAAGAGAGCCTGACCAATCCAGGCTGGTGTCTCTACTCTCAAGTTATGTTCTTTTGCGTATATTGTCAAGAAAGCATACTGAAATATTTGATTGGCAAACCGTCCGTTTCTGCCAAGCGTGGACATTGTGACTGCTGGCTTTTTCACATAAAACGCATCGCCCCAAGATGGATGGAAGGGTGTTGTAGTTGCTACGCGATCGAAACCGTACATCTCCAGAAAATCATCTATTTCGTCAATTAAAGCGCAGCCTTCATAGAGTTCTTCATAATTAACTTCCGTGTTTATTGCTTCTATGTATCTGAGAACATTCGTTGCTCCCTGCAAAGCCAACAACTCTGCACCTTGAATATCAATATTTAAGATATTAAAATCTGCGGGATTAATTTGAAGTTCTTCTAGAAGTGTGTCCAGAGTTCTCGACTCCACAACTACACGCTCAACTTCCTTGATTTCTGGATAAAACTTTTGATGCTCCTTCAATGGTAAGATAGAACTGCTTTGATCCATAGAAGTTATATACAATGTGCTTGTGCCGTCGATGTTGCTAACTGCACAATTCACGGCTACCACGTTAGGAAAACCCGCTATATTCGTTTTCAAACGTTCAAAGACAGCAGGATTGGCTTCAACAAACAGTACCCTTGGCACCCCCATTTCTCGGTATCTTGCAATTTCCTTGCCTTCGTGTGCCCCAATGTGAATAATGCCGCGCGGTGCCACAGAATGTTTTCCGCAAAGATCCTGCAAATCGAGCAGATTTGGTGTTTCACTAAAAATCAAAGCTGTGAACCTCTCGTTCACCGCTAAAAAGTTGCTATACTCGTAATTCTCATATTCTGGTAAAAACTCGGGTAAGGGTTGTAAAGCATGGGGCAGTATTTTAAGGATTGTATAACGAAATTTTTGTAAATGCTCGAATACTTCTTTTAATGTGATGTTGGCATCAACAAATGTTCCGCCATACTCAAACTGAATATAATCTACTTGGCCTTTTTGCAACAGGTTAGTTGCTCCGTGAAGAACTTCTAGTTCGCCGCCTTCTGTATCAATCTTTAAGAAATTAATTCGCTTTATAACCCTTGTTTGGACATAATCATCAAGAGTAGCTGTTAAAACCTGAAATGGCTTAGGTGAATGAATATTATACTGTTTTTCGATTTCAAATCTGCGGTGAAATGTACTCCACCCTGAAAATTTATCGTAATAATAAAATTCCCTGATTTCCTGTTGGTGTGCTATTGCCAAGTTGTTTAACACGAGTTGACCGCTTTTAATCGGTTCAGCCAGGTTTTGTAGAAGTGTTTGATATATTGGCGGTGCTGGCTCAAACAAATGGATTTGAACGTCGGGGCATATGTTTAATACTTGATTTGTCCAGCTACCTATGTTTGCGCCAATATCGAAAACCACCTTACCGGAAGCAATAAAATTTTCTATAATTTTTAATTCATAGTTATTGATAGACTCTCCGTTATTAATATTATTAGCAGACACCCCAGTGCTTTGATGATTTTGTTCCTGTTTCCCGCTGCCAGTTTGGTCTAAACTTGTGTTCAAATTTTGGCAATACTGAACAATTAGTTCTTTTGCCAGCGCTGGAACAGCAATAATAACATCATCAATAATTACAATATGCCTGCTATTTTTTTCTGAATTCAACAAATTTAATACTGCGCTAATATCCGGCCAGTGTTGAGGTAAATGGGGCTGCGGTGGAGGAGATAAAAACAATCGGGCATCATCAATAAAAATAAAGTGGTCGCAGTCGGAGCGGTTGATTATTTCGATTTCTGCGAGTAAGGGACACTCATCAATTTCTCCATAGGTTGACCCTCCGCTCCAATGAGCGTCTAGCCAGAATAAACTTGGGCTTTGAAATTGTGATACTGTACGATCGAGAAGGTTTCTGGTATCACCGTACAAAAAGTTTATGTTTTTGATATGACCGTATTTTTCGGTAACTTTTTGATAAAGGTCTTGAGAATACTCTATTGTAAAAACTTGTTCAAATATTTGGCTGGCCCAGTATGCTGTATGACCTTGATAGGTTCCTGTTTCAATAAAATTATTAATCCCGTAAGCTGCTTTTAGTTGGGAGATGATTTCTATTGGTGGCCCCATGCGTACTATGCCCATATTCAATCCTTTTGTGAAACTAAGTCTGGTATTTTAATTAGGACGCTGCATTTAATTTAAGGATTTTCAATCTATCTTACTAAAAAAATTGACCGATCGCCTACTACTTCCCCTTCGCTTGTCCCAAAAGCTGTTTATAATCCGCCCGATCGGGATTTAGCTTCACCAACTTCTCCAAAGGCTCGATCGCCCCTTTCCCATTATTCATCTGCAACCGCACATTTGCCAACCCCTCCAGAGCCGTCTGATTCTGCGGTTCCCGCTGCAAAACCCCCACATATCCCCGTTCCTGCGCCGCCAGCAAAGACTCCTGAGAAACAGCCACAGGCGTCGGTTTTTGTTGGTGCTGGCTGCTCAAACCGCTGCTGAACAGACTGAAAATACCAAAGATCGCAGAACCACCAAACGAAACCATTGATACTAACGCAAAAATCTGCTTAATTTGATCGCCCTTATTAACTGGACGAGGGCTAGATTTTTTCTGTGTGCTTTCCATTGCTAACTCTTGGCCTCGCTGTTTTCCAGGCACTCAAGAAGCGCCTATATCTAGATTGCCCAAGTTCGATCGCAAAACGATCGCCCTTGGCCATTTAAAATTTGAAACCCATCCTAGCCCAATACACAAAACCTGAGATTGGTCAAGGACATTTAGGTGACAATAACACGCGGGCGATCAAATTAGTAGACCTCTTGCGAAAGTGCGAGCGCTCTAGTAAAATAAAAGAAAAAATTAGCTGAATAATATGAATTACGAACA